>CAKSQS010000009.1 GCA_934486705.1 uncultured Eubacteriales bacterium | reverse complement strand
ACTGTACAAAACAGAGAAAATATTCCTTTTATACGAAATCCTCTCCTCTTTCAAAATTATTCCGAGCTAAACACATGACCGTAGCTCCGCCACATCAGTTTCTCGGTAAGGACGCACTGTCTTACCACAGGGGTTGGGTCTCGTTCACATGCTTAAGCAGACGCGTGTAGTCCATGGTGTTCACACGATTATCCTTGTTCACATCGGAACACTTCAGCGCATACGCATCGGTCAACAGTTGGGTCTCGTTCACGTGCTTGAGCAGACGCGTGTAGTCCATGGTGTTCACACGGCCGTCCCCGTTTACATCTCCCAACAGCCGAATCTCCGCGTTTTGGGTCTTTGTGCCGGTGGACACTGTCACTGAATACTCACGGGTGACATGATTTTTCTTCGACACCTTCATGGTGTAGGTGCCGGAAGCAACGCCGGAAATGGTGTAGGAAGCGGAATTTCCCTTGACGGTGGTGTTGTATGCCGCCGAAGAGGAGCCGCTCTTAAACAGCTGCACCGTCACCGGGTCGGTGGTGGAATTATAGCTCTTCACCGTGCCGCTGAGCGTCCCGACGGCGTTGGGGTCAACTATCTTATAGGAGTCATACATCTGCCAGACATGCCCGTCTGTAGAGTTCTCATATTCCATCCATGCGTTTACGCTCTTACCGTTCACCTTGAACTCTTTCCAATTTTTCGGGTATACATAACCCATTTCTTCGCCGCCCTCAAACCCGATACGGAGATCAAGGATATAAGATTCTCCGACCTTAAATTTGTCATATTTCCCCATTGGGGTGCTGGCGTTGTCGGTTTTCCGCCATTGCATCGACAGCACCTTCATATTAGACGGCAGGCTTGTCGGTTTTTCATAGTCGGCAAAGGCAGCGGGGCGGTCCCCCGCCTTAGGCTCCTTTATAAGGATATTGGTCCCGTATTCCTTTCCCTCGCTGTTCGGCTCCAACAGTCGGGAGGTCCGGTATTTCTGGGTTATCGGGGAATAGTCGTACCAATCGCCCTTATAGACCGTGCTGTATGTTTCCGCAGAGTCGAATATCCCGTTGGCTCTGTAGCCTGCGGGCAGGATCACCTTTACCGAAGCGTTCTCGGGGAGATAATAGCCAAAACCGGGCTCAACATCGAAGTAGACATAACACATATCGTCTTTGCCCAATTTACCGGCCTCTACACCGTAAGAGCCATAGGCGGGATCGTATACCACCGTATCTTTGAAGGTATACTTTTTCGGCTCATTCGATATGATTTCCGTAAACAAGGTGTCGACACCGAGGCGGAAATTCTTGAGCGTGCCGCGCACATCGGTCAGCCTTCGCTTTGCCACAAGGCTGATGCTTAGGACTGCGGCAGATCCTGGGATAGATTCGAATTTGACAAGTCTTTTTTCTGTAACCTTTGTGTTCTGCACATTCAGCTTAATTCCTTGGGATGACAGCACAGACGACTGGCTGAATTCGTATCCGTGCCGTGGATATATATAGAATTCCATAGTATACGCATCCGAATAGGAACTATATTTCCACTTGGAGGGGATACCCTGCCATGACGGATTGTGATAGCATTCTGCCAATGTATCCGTATGCATGGAAATCTTGTGGGTGGCGCTGGTCGCTTCGGTAAATTCGCCCCCCGCCTGCAGAAGCTTTACGCTATATATGTAGCGAGTACCGCCGACCTTTTCGGTCATCATCACATCAAAGTAGATACGTGTAGAATAAAGGGGTCCCGAATTTGTGAGTTCGTAATCCTTCAGCAAATGCGTAAACCTGAAAGTATCGTTGTCCGGATCGGTCGCCGACTTGCAGACCCAGTAGAACTCTATACTGTGTTTTCCGATGCGGTCCACATAAAAGTCATACAAATAGGCGGCTTCATAGCCCACTTGCACACCCGGATTAGACAGGCGTCCGAAAAAATAGAATTCGATCCTTCCCGCGTCCTTCAGCTTTTGCATCCACTCGGGCATATACAGAATCTCCGCAGACATCTCATAGCCCAGACCCGCCTCCAGATCCCTTATGACAGTGCCGCCCTTCACCTCCTTGAGGTTGAGGCTGTAGCGTATCCGCGGCTTATCGTTGCCGTGATTCAGGGTCAGAACATAGTGGTCTACGCTGTTGGTTCCTCCGGATATATTCCATTCGCTGCCGATCTTGCCGATGCTCCTGTAATGCTTAAACATCTTCACCGGGTCAGATTCGCCGTTGCTGCCGTGAAATATCAATACGCCGGCTCCCCGATCCGCGGAGACGTTCAGATCCTTCGCGTTGAGGATCTTAAAGTTATTCATATGGCAGCCCCACGGGGCGGCGTTAAACTTGGGGTTTGCGATATTAAGGTTAACACTCTTGGTGGTGTCGATGGTGAGTGTGATTGTCTGGATCAGGGTATTCACATCTCTGTGGCTGTTTCCGCAGCTAATACCCAGCGCGGTATCCTCCAGGACCGATGTGTTTTTCGCCACGATGGCATAGTCGGGGCTGGTTTTCTTGGGGGAATTTTGCGTGAGGATACGGAGCTTTCCGTTTCCAATCAGCTCAAAGGTACCGCAGCCGTTCAAGCTTCCCTGCGATTGCGCCAGATCGATGACCGCGCCGGTTACCCCGTTCTGGGGACAGTAGGCGGTCTTGTTCTTATACCGGGTGCTGTGGCGGAAGGTGACAATGGCGCCGTCGGTCAGCAACAGCTTCAGATTGACGCCGGGGGCATACAGGGCGGACAGCTCCAGATGGTCGAACATAACCAGCGTCAGAGACCGACCCGCAAGCTCCGAAAGATCCAGGAAATCATTCTCGGTACGCGTCCAATACAAAAGAATGCCGTTATCGTAGGACACAACCCGCTGAAGATTTGTAGTGCTGCTATAGTATTCGAGTAAACTCTTGTTATTCCTGCACTTCTCCGGGTCTATATAGACCGAACGTTCGTCTACCTTGCCGTTTTTATAGAAAAAATAGACGTAACCGTAGTATATCTCCGTTCCCTCGACCAAATTGGTCAGCTTGGGATAGGCCTCTGCGGAGACGTTCTGGGTCGGCAGCAGCGGCAGCATACCGACCAGCATTATCAGCACCAGTAAAAAGCTGAGCCCTCGATTTCGTTTACTTGTTTTCATCTCATTTCCTCCTTCAAAAAATACAGATGTTTTTTAAAGCCGGGTACCTTCGCGGGGTACTGCATAACATTGCCTTTCCAAAGAAAACCAACTGCTTGATTTTCTTTGGAAAAGCAAAAGGGCGAAGGCGGATGGCTTCCGTCCCGCCCTTTGCTTAAATCCTTTGTCTCGGTTTTCCGATATTAGCGGTTATTCGCTCTCTTTTTGCGGGAATACAGTGTTGTTCCCGTGAGTGAAGCAGCGGATACAAACAACAGAGCGATCCAAAGTCCCGCCATGTTGCTGTCACCGGTCTTGGGAGACTCGGTCTTCTGCGGTGCGGGAGGAGTTAGCGGCTTCTTGGCTTTATAGCTGTTGGTGAAGCCGATTTCTTCAATCGGGTTGTTGTAGTCGAGCTCAGCGTTCTCGTCATACTTTAAAAATCTCCAGCCTGCAACGTTTGTGTAGGTATCGGCAAACATCGGCATAGCATAGAACTTTGTCTCATCGTAAGTCCAGCCTTCCGCATTTCCCTTAACCTGGCGGATAACGAAGCCCTCGGACAGATTGCCTGCCTGATTTGCACTGATCGTGAATACGAATTTACCGTCATAGGTCTTTTCGCCGTCGGTCTCAACGGTATCCTGAACCACCGTATATTCGGTGGTGGCACCGAATCTCTCAAGGGCAAACTTAAAGGTTTCTTTACCCGGATCCATTTCACCGGTCTTCTTCACGGTGAGCTTAAAGGGAACCTCAATGCGAATGTTGCCGGCCTCTAATTGCGGCTCAATCACATAATTGCACACAGAGCATTTTACAGCGTAGTCGTAAGTTGCTCCGCCCTCATGATCGGGTGTATGCGCCTGAACGTCATCACGATGCTCCGCGTTGCGGCTGCAGGTATGAGCGTGTCCGTCGGCACCTTTATAACCCCACTCGGAAGTGTTGTAATCGTGGTCATTGTTGAGTGCTCTGTACGGAATTTCCGAAATGGGATTTCCGTTCATGTCAAACAGCTTGCCGCAAAGATCGCACTTCTTATAAGCGTCCCAGCCTTTTTCCGTGCAGTTCGAGGCTTTTTCCGCAACGGGTCGCAGGGATGAATGGGCACAGGTTACGGTTACCGTGCAGGTTGCTGTTTTTGTTCCCGCCTTTGCGGTAATGATCGCTTCGCCCTGGGCTACTGCAGTTACTTTGCCCGTGGCATCAACGGTTGCAACAGCGGGCTTATTGGTAGACCAAGCCACTGTGTCGGTAGAATCGGACGGAGTGACATTAGCCGTAAGACTTGTGTCACTGCCACCGGCAGTCAAAGTCAATACGCTCTTATTAAGAGTAATGCCGGTCGCCGGCTTCGGTGCGGCAGCGATGGTGACCGCAGCGCCGTTGGGATCATAGTTGATGGTGTAGTATTTTTCTTCCGAATCGGCAAAAAAGAAGAATCCCTCTCCCTCTTTAACCTTAACGACAGGCTTCGCGCCGGCGGCTGCGCCAGCTTTTACCTTGCAGGTGAAGGTTGCCAACAGGGTATCGCCGGTGCTGGTATAGTCGTTGATGCCGCCGAGATTAAACTTCATTGTAGAGGATGTGAACTCTGCAGTAGTTGCGTTCATTTTTGCCGCCAGCCCTTCCGGACTGCTGCCGCCGGTATATTCCAGTTCATCCGGAATTACCAGCTTAAATTCCGCTGTTTGCAGTTTTTCTACCGGGCCGATAATCGCCTGATAGGTGATGGTGTCGCCGGGTTTCGCGGTGGTTTTGTCCGCTTTGATTGTAAAGGTGATCGGCGGATGCGCCGACGGCTCAGCAAATACGGGTACTGCAGATACCAGCATTGCTGCAACCATAACGAGACAAAGGAATAGGGTTGTAATTCGCTTGTTCATGACCAAGCTCCTTTTCATTAATTTGCGGGGCGTTTAATACACATCCCGGCGCAGCCTCGCTTAGTTGCGATCGGGGTGGGGAGATTACTCTCCGGTTTATTTCTTAAACCGTGTGCCTCTCTCATAAGGCGTATGAAACAGACAGTCCGGCATTAAGACTATAGTAGGTGCGCTTACCACAGGGGTTGGGTCTCATTCACATGCTTAAGCAGACGCGTGTAGTCCATGGTGTTCACACGATTATCCTTGTTCACATCGGAACACTTCAGCGCATACGCATCGGTCAGCAGCTGGGTCTCGTTCACGTGCTTGAGCAGACGTGTGTAGTCCATGGTGTTCACACGGCCGTCCCCGTTCACATCTCCCAACAGCCGAATCTCCACATTCAGCGTTTTCACATCGCCGCCTACGGTCACGGTATATTCACGTGTGACATGATTATTCTTTGACACCTGCACGGTGTAGGTGCCGGCGGCAACCGAGGGGATGTCGTAAACTGCGGTATATTTCCCGCCGCTCTTTTCCCCTGCGGGCACCGTTACGGTGTATTGGGGCTGCGCGCTGCCGGCGGCGAATAGTGAGACGGTCACATCACTGCCGTCAAGGAAGCTTACCGCCTGACCGCGTACACCCGAAGCAACGGGAACGGAGTATCCTACGGTAAGAGTTGTTCTGTCCCCGTCCTGCGCGCTTACATACGCTTTTTCCCCGTTCACATAAGCATCCAGCTCCTCGTCGTCAGCTATGTAATAGCCCTCTTCGCACTGTAAAATCACGTTTACGTGATATCTTCTGCCTGCGTTAAAGGTCATATCAGCCTGAATCGGCACCCCCGTAGCGGAAGCATACCATGTATAGTTTACAACCGAAACGCCGCCCGGCAGCCCCGCAACCAGATTATTGTTATATATCGGTCTTTCGCCCGCCCACGGAAGTGGCACGCCCAAAGACAGATAGTCATAATTAATCACATCCGGTTCCGGTACCAAATCTATTACATATGCCTGGGCGGATGCATCATACGGCACTTCAAGATAATTTTCTGCAATGTTGGGATCACTGTACATCCGCAACTTGACGTTCGTGTTGTGATAATAGTGAAATGTGATATCGTACTGCTCCGGACCGTTGCGGAAGGTCATTCCCTGTTTGCCCGTGCCCACCAGCTTGATCCGATATGTATAGTCGGGATCAATCGCCTCGTTGGGGCTCGTGCTGTAAACAGTACCGTTCTTAACCCGCTGTATCTCCTTTATATTCAATTCGAAGTCGCTGCCTTTTTCTTTTATATTCACCCCGCCTACCGTACTCCCGGCACGCAGCCCGGCAACGGTACCCCATGCGCTTTGAATCACCTCGGAGGGACGAGATGCCAGGGACACTCCCACAGATCTTCCGTTATTGAAGACCTGAACCGATATATCGTCGCAATCTCGGTTAAGTCCCCGAATCTTCACCTTCGGCGGGTTATTTTTATCGAATTTATAGCCTTCATAGCCTTCCTTGATATTCACCTGAACTGTACGCCAATACTTATCGCCCAATATCGCGGGAACTGGGCAATTATCTTTCAGATCCCAATCATCGTGTTCCCAGTATCCCGTTATGTCATCGACGGTATAGAGGGCATTATTTTCCGCAGTAAAAACTCCGCTGGTACAATCCCCCTGCACAAGAGGCTGGCTGATATTCAGATAGACGGTGTCAATTGTTTGGGTACGATCCACCCACTGCGCCACCTTTGCGCCCTTGTAGCCGGTCATAACCTGCTTCTTGACGCCGTTGGTCTCCAGCATGAGGTTATATTGCAGCTCCATCGTGATCAGTGTATCCACATTGGATTCATTGAAGTAGTAAGTCACCGAAAACGGCTGGTTCCCTGACTCGGGAACACTGGGATAATGAACCATGCCCTGTCCCGTATAGTCATCAACGAGTATCCGGATATACCCGGTCGAATATTCGTTGGAATAGCTGTACCCGAGCACACGCAGCATAGAGGAAATCGGATACATAACAAACGTCACCTGATGCTCGCTCTCTGCGGTGGTATCCACCTGCGGCGCATTGTATCCCCGCTCTCCGTACTCTATCGGCTCGCCGTCCAGAAGTACCTCCTTCACGCCGTAGGCGTTGGAGATCACCCGCGCTATGCCGCCCTGCACGCCGAGCGACATGCCCTGGAAAGCCATGATCGGCCCGCCGTTTTCAACCGACCGGCGCATATTGCCCCGCACATACCATTTTCCGTCGTGCACATCGGTGAAGACCGCGCCGTTTTCACTGATAAGGTACGGCGTCAGACCCCACATCATAGTCTTTGCATCATCCAGGGTCGCGCCCGGAATATCGTTATAAAGTATGTCGTAATCCCAGTTTCTGTCATAAAAGCTTTTCATCTTCCCGCCTATCACCAGACGGCACGGATCCAGCTTATCGGTGGTGCGCATGAAATACGCATCGTTGATCTGCATGGGCAGATGATCGAAATTGCTGGCATAGACATCGCCGACCAGGATCAGAGCGATGGACTGCCGGAAAAAGCCGCCGTTTACCACCAGCTCATACTTTCCCCGGTTCTCCGGTGTGGGGGCGCTGTGCAGAACCACCCGGTCGAAGGTGCCGCCGTTGATGGTGACGCTGCCGCCCTTTTCTCCCCGAATGGCCTGCAGCCGGCGGGAAAGATACCGCTCCTCCCTCTCGCCCCCGGGACTGGTCACCTGCGTCAGCACCTCGCCGCCGTTAAAAACAGCCGTACTGGAGACACTGATGGCGCACTTCTTATACTGATTATCTTTGGAGGGACACAGTATTTTGACCGTGCCGCTCTCCATCACCAGCGTTCCTCCATCCACATTGATGAACTGATAGTAAAATTCCTGATTAAACTCGCCGATCAGGGCGCCGCCCCCCACGCTGTCGCGGATGGTCAGGCGGGCATCCTTGTGTCTGACATTGATCAGATATCCCTGCCCGACCTCCGAATAGTACTTAACATACGCATTGACGGTGTGTCCGTTCAGATCCAGCACCTTGTCCATTTTCATAGTCATGAAGATGATGTTGTCCTGATGCAGACCGGTGTGACCGTTCAGGCTTTCTGTTTCGATGTCTTTAACCACCTTTACTACCGAGCATCTTGTCGTATATTCCAGCGCCCTTTTCAATTCACCCCATGTTGAGACCTCTACCGTGACGTCCGCCGCGCCTGCCGTCACCGATGCGAAGGGCGCCGCTGATACGAGCATCATCACTGCCAGCAGAAAGCTGAGCCATTTTCTTTTTCTCACTGTGTTTCACCCCGCTTTTCATATGTCGTCCTTACATAGCATAAATTTGATCCATCAGATATTCGGCAGTCATCGAGCCATAGAAAAACTGGTCGATGATACCGTTTTTCTTTGCGTCCCGGATATCCTTCGCCGCTTGTTTTTCGGTGTTGGAATCCACGATGAGGGCTATCTTGCAGTCGGGACACGTCGCCTTTACCTCGTCCCGCAGCTTCATCCTTTCACAGAGCAGCCAGGGCGTATAGGCGGTAACTTCCATTACAAGGACAAACGGTTTGTACACTCGGCACAGTTCGACAGTATCCTGCGGGGTCTCCGCACGAACCACGTCGATATCATAGTTCGAATTTTTGAAAGCAGCCGCTATGGAATCGGCAAACAAAAAATTCTGCATATCGACCACAATTTTTTTCATCGAACCATCCCTCCTTTTCCTTCATAATATACCCGATAAATTTTCTTCATCTTATTTTACGATATAATTATATCAAGAAAGAGTGGTTCTGTCTGTCCTCAAAATCGTGGACAAAATCCGCTTAATTTGTAAACAAATTATGAACACAGACTGTTTTCACTTCAGACAACAGCAACGCCGCCCGGCTCATAAAAAGCCGGGCGGCGTTGCGCGAATGCATATACTATCTCACTTGCTGCATATTTATTAAGTTTTTTCGTGTTCTTCAAGCCAGCAGCCGGGTACTACCATCCGTTTGCCGACGGCAGCAATCATCAGGCGGTTGCGGTTTGTATAGCCGGTTTTTTCCAGCATGCGGTTAATATAGGTACGCACCGAGGATTCAGCCACGTTCAGTTTTACGGCAATCTCGGCATTGGTTTTTCCCTCGCAGAGCAGACGCAAAGTCTCCATCTCACGGTCGGACAGTTCACAGGAAAGCGTTTTGCCGAGCCGTACACTCGGTACACTGTCCGGCCAAAAGCGTTTACCCGAAAGAGTACCGTCAATTACGCCCACAAGATCGCCGGAAGGGGAATCCTTATACCAGAAGCTATCGGCGCCGATCTTTCTTGCCCGATCAAGAAATCGCCCTTCCAACATAGAGGTTACCATAACGATCTTTATTCTTGGATAGAATTTCTTAATCGATTCGGCAGCTGTCAGTCCGTCCGAATCGCTTTCGGTGCATATATCCATGAGAATAAGATCAATGTGTCCTTCACCGCAACGGCGAAGCGCCGCATCAGCACGTGTCAGCGTACCCGCTACCTCGCAATCTGTGCACTTCTCCACGCAGGAGCACAGATATGTTCTCGCCAGTGCCTGATCTTCAACAATCAATATTTTCCTTATAGCCATAGTTTATCCTCCCCCGGAATTTCCATGTTTCGGCATCTCAATCACCAAAGAAAACTCCGGTAAGCTCTGTACTGTCATCTTTCCGCCCGAATTTTCTATCCTGTGGCGCAGATTGGTAAGACCGCCGCCTTCTGTAATCTTTTTTTCCGGCGGCTTTCCGTTATTGCGTATCATGACTGTATAGCTGTATTCGTTTTCCCAAATATTCACAGAAATCTCGGTCGCATTGGCATGCTGAATAGCGTTGGTTAAACAGACCTGCATGGCGGTGTACATCAACTCCGCCCCACCGTCCGCCGGTTCTTTGCCTCTTATCCTTACGGTCACGCCGCCCGTCTTTGCACCGGCAAGCAGTTTTTCCTTTGCCGACAGACTGATTGCATCCCGAAAGGTAATAACTTTCTCCCATTCACGACACACAAGATCCGCATCAATACCGTCAAATTCTCCTGTTATGTACTGTTTCGTCAGTGTAATGCAGGCGGCAAGGTTGTCATGCATGGAAGATTTTGCGTCAAGTCGCTCCTTTTCCCGCGCTAATGCCCCGACATTACCGGAAAGCTGCTTGAGTTTCTCCGAATCCTCCTCCAGTTTTCTGCTGTCATCGGCAAGCTGCACCAAAGCACGCTGCAGCTCGGTAACGTCGGCGGCGGTAAGCTGTATATAGCTCTTCCCATAACGATCGGTGACTTCGGTTTTTTCAAATCTCCATACCTTTTTGTCCGGAAACCTATAAGTATTCTCTACATCCGGAATCTGTACAATGCCATTAGGAAGAGCGGACAGCGCTTCCTCCACCTCGCCTAAATACTGCATATCGCTGTCAAGCAGCTGTCGGCTTAACTGATACATCTGCCGGTTGCATAGGACGATACTTCCCATGCTATCAAAAAAACATGCGGCAGTGGGAAGTCTGTCAAAGCTCTCCTTAATGGCATTAAAACCTATGTGTTTCATTCTGTGCATCGCTCCGACCCCCTATCAATGTACGAATAAGCCACAAGCCGTCCTCCTGCTTAACTGTTACATTTGAAGAAACGAGGAAAGACAGATCCGCGGCGCACTCCACCGACAGATCCATCTCGCTGTCGGACACGGAAATAAACAGAGAATACAGTCCGTTTATTGCTGTTTCCGCAACGATCTTCAAAAGATCAAACAAACGCGACACCTCTGACGAAAGCATCGGTTTTGTTGTATGATAAGCGACACTGCACTCTGTGCCGCAAACGGTAATGACCCTCACCGCCTCGTCTACGGTCAGCCGGATCTCCTGCTGCGGCAAAAGCTCATATTCCTGGCTAAGAAAGTACAAATTGGCGCCGCGTTTGATGTAAGTGCCAAGCAGAAGAATTCTTTTCAGCAAATTTTGTTTTTCGGCAGGCTCAGCATCCTCATATTGTTCCAGCAGTTGTCCGATTCTGGCTCTCTGCTTTCCGTACTTTGCCTCCAATTCACTGTAAATACGGTTTTTTTCGGTAAACTCATTCAGCTTTTTCTGTATAAGATAAGCTTCCTGCAATTTCTCTTTGTTGTCCTTTATTTTAGCCTTGTTTTCGCTCAACTTTGCGCGAAGTTCGATCAGCGGGCGCACATTATCCTGCCAAACGGCATATCCGCCGTTGATCGGCGCCGAAGAAATGCGCATTCCGTTGGAGAGGATGACCTGAACTCCATCCATCGGACAAGCCAAATCCTTGCCTGCAGTATGTGAACGGAAAACGATATTTCCGTTGCGGTCCGCAATACATGCAGCCAGCGTCGTTGCTTCAAAAAGCTCGACATAGCCCGTATTGGACTGTATCATCCGGCAGCGTATACAGCTTTCATAAATTGCCGCATATAAAAGGCAAAGCATCACATTCATATCTCCGAGCCACCAGCGTACAGCCGGCAGTCCAGAAAGATACAAAAGCCCGTACAAAATCGTTATGCAGGCTATCACAAACGGCCTTATCCTTTTTTTGCTGCCGCTCGGGACGCGGCTTTTCTTCAAAAGGAGAATAAGCGAAAAAAACATGCAGACCACCATCCAGCCGAGGCAGCAGAAGTAAACGAGACCGTGGGAATAGGAATAATTGTCCGGTTCTCCCGGCACTCCGCTGTCGAATGCAAATGCCTGTTGGTGCAGGTCGTTGGTGATCACCAGCAAAAACAGCACAGCCGGAATGATTGCCAAAGCACCGATCCTTCCGGTAAGCTGGAATTCCTCCGACTTTCCGAGAGACAGAGCAATATACATCCCAAACAACGGGATAAAAAGCATTGGCAGATAGTAAAGATACCAAATGTACCGCGCCACTGTCAGGTCGGTGACAAACTCATATTTCAGCGTGCGCAAAATAAGCCACAGCAGCATCAGCGCCGCTGTCAGACGCAGGCAGTGCAGCGCCTGCTTCTGTATAATACGGCGGTCGAGGGAAAAGCCCCACAGGGCAAACAGCAGCAAATACAGTGCCGCGCGGATATAACTCATCCAAGCGCCGCCGATGTCGAGCATAGCCAGCATCCTGCAGGAATAAGCCGCCGCAATGATCGTAAAAACAAGGATCATCGGGAGCAACCGTTTCGTTTTCCGTCTCATTGGGTGAATCTCTCACTTTCTCTCGCAGACAAGGATCGCTTCCTTGGCGATTTTGTGTGTTTTTCGGCAGGGCGATTCCGAATGTGAATTTGCCGAAGACAGTATACTAAAGCATCATCAAATCTCACTGTCGGACGCGAATTCCATTATATAATTCGGCATACAGTTCAATGCTTTGCAGATCTTTCCCACGGCTTCAACCGTAATATTTTCATTTCCGGTCATTTTGGAAATGATATAGTTGCTGATGCCCGCAGCCTTTCCAAGGTCTTTCTTTTTCATATCCCTGTCGATCAGCAATTTCCGGAGCTTTTTATAGCTTATATCCATACCGTCAGCCTCGATTCAAACAGGATCAACTCGCAAAATAGGAACAGTCGGTCTTGGCTGTTTAGAATATAATATCATATTTCTCGCAAAAACGCAACGGTTTATAAAGCGATGGATTTAATTCTTGCGTTTTTGTTACTTTCCACGAGGTAGGGAAATAAGGCATGACGATCGGGGACTCTTATTAGCCCCTCATTTTGGATTCTGTTCAGATCGGTATGTAATATTTTTTCCTCCTACTTTGCCTGCAAAAATTTTTGTCATTTTTATAATTTTCTCCTTGACTTTTTTATTTATAGGCTTTCACGGAGATAGCTTACAGCTCAACCCTGACAGCTACTGTCAGGGTTGAAAATTTTTTTGATGGATTCACGAACATATATTTTTGCCAATAAGATAAAATTAAAGCGCTGCAAAAACCTTTTGGAATTACATCGCTTTAATTTTACATATTATTTAGTTTTTCGGTTTTCCGACAAATTCATAAAAAATTTCATTTTACCTCTTGACAAAATGCAAAACCTGAGGAATACTATAATTAGACGTTCTATTTATGAAGGAGTAACGAAATAAAGTTCTGCGGTCCGAAAGGGCGCTGTAACTTCATCCGCGGCTCCGAGCAAGGTCGTTATATGAATTTGCAGACGCTGTCCTGTCGGATATGCGTCTTTTTGTTTCTCGGAGAACCGATTGACCTGTAAAATTGGTGAAACAAAACGGCGCTGTTTAGCGGCGCGGCGCCCGACCGAGCAAATACTGTTGTATTGTGAGCGGAGGGCAACAATGCCGATAACGGCGCCGTTTCTTCAAAAAAGCACTGTATCCTGATTGTATTGTCTAACGACTGTCAAGTATGCGTTTCAGCCCGAACGCATAATGGCTCTTTTTTGGAATTTGAGATAAAATCCTCTCAAACCAAAGAAAGGGAGCAATAAAATGAGTACAGAAGAACGAACCGTCAGAGTTATTAAAGCAGATAAATCTTCCGAAAACAGCACGCTTCGCGTTGCGGCATACTGCCGGGTCAGCACAAGCGAAGAAGACCAGTTAAATTCCTTTATCACCCAAATGCACTATTATCACGATTTTATCAGCCAATCGGATAATATGGTTTTGGTGGATATTTACGCAGACGAAGGAATTACCGGCACTTCTGTTGAAAAGCGGAATGAGTTTAAAAGAATGTTAAACGATTGCCGTCTCGGAAAAATCGACCGCATTTATGTTAAAAGCGTATCCCGCTTTGCGAGAAACGCCTTGGAGTGTATTGAGAGTATACGCCTTTTAAGAGAATACGGCGTATCGGTATTTTTTGAAAATGACCGTATAGACACCTTGCCTCTTAATTCCGAGCTTATTTTGTATGTTAAAAGCGCCTTTGCGCAGTCCGAAGCATTGGCGACTTCAAAACGTGTTTCAACCGCAAACAGAATGAGGCTTGAAATAGGAGAATACAGTATATGCAGCACACCATACGGGTTCAGAGCCAAGGATAACGAGTTATTTATTGTACCCGAAGAAGCGGAGATTGTGCGTGAGGTTTACGGTATGTACCTGTCCGGTATGGGCTTTTTAAAAATAGCTCAGGCTCTAAACCGTAAATACGGCACCGAAAAGCGTTTTTGGAAAGCAAACAGCATACTGTATATTCTTTCAAATGAAAAGTATGCGGGCGACGCACTTTTTCAAAAACGCTTTACACCGCCCGTTTTGCCGCTTATGCAAAGAAAGAATAAAGGCGAGCTGCCGAAGTACTATGTTCAGAACACCCACGAGGCTATAATAGACAAAGAAACCTTTAACCTTGTGCAGGAAAAGCTAAAAGAAAATACCGAAAGAAACGCAAAATTTAAAAGCCGAAATAACATTTTTGCCGGAAAACTGTATTGCGCTTACTGCAACCGTTCGTTTAAAATAAGATATATAAACGGCGAAAGCTATTATGCCTGCTCCAAAAACAAAGTGTCTGAAGAAAAATGCCTTTCACATTCCATGTCCGAGGAAGTGATAGGCAGAACCTTTATACGCTTTTATAACAAACTGCGCCAAAATGAGAATGTTCTGCTTAAAGACATTGCCGCAAAGCTTACCGAAGCGAGAAGAATAATAACCTGCTCCGATTCGTTAATATCCGAAATAGACAGGGAAATATCCGTTTTGTCCGAAAAACTGGATTTATATATTTCCCTGCAAAAAGAAAGTTGTATGGACGCCGTAACCTTTTCAGAGCAATGCTCAAAGCTTGAAAACTCGCTTTTAAAGCTGAAATCCCGCCGTAAAAAGTTTCTTGCGGAAGACGGTGACGAAAAGTGTATAGACGAGCTGCGAAGACTTATACGCTTTCTTGAAGCCGAGCCGAAAGCAATAATAGTTTTCAGCCGTCCGCTGTTTGACGAGTTAATAGACAAAGCGTATTTTGAGGATGAATATGTAACCTTTTACCTCAAATGCGGTTTAGCCTTTAAGGAGCGGATAGCATGGAACTGAGAATGATTTTATTCGGTTACGAAAAAAGAAGATTTAAGCCTTTTGTAAATCAGGCGGAAGCGGAAACGGTTAAAAGAATATTCTATGAATACCTGTCCGGCAAAAGTCTGTCGGCAATCGCTGACGGTTTGACAAAAGAACAGGTCGTATATTTTAAAGACAAAACCGTATGGACGAAAAACGCTATAAAAAGGATACTTGAAAACCCGCATTATGCAGGCGACAGCGAATATCCCGCATTCATATCCGCCGAAGCTTTTGAAAAAGCCCGGAATATGCGTATAAGCAAGCACGGCGGAGCGCGTGAAAAGGACAATGATATAATACGCTATTTTAAGTATCATACCGTTTGCGCCGCCTGCGGGGACAGAATAACCCGTATAAGAAACTACGGCAAGGAAACAAAATGGATATGCCAGAGCAAGTGCAAAATACTCGCGCACACCGATGATAATTATATCTTTTCAAACGCTTTAGGGCTTGTAAATAAGGCGATACTCAACCCGGATATAATCTGCATTGAGCATACCGGGAAAACATATATTCCAAGCCCCGACACCGAGCGTTCGGAAAGACTTTTTAGCGCGCTTTTATTACGCGACGGTTTACAGTTTGACGAGGCAAAGAAAGCTGTTTTCAATTTGGCTGCCGAAAGATACAATTGCTGCGTAACAGATAACGGCGGAGCGCTGACCGACGCTCTCAAAGACTGCCTCACCGCACTTGAGCCTATGACCGGAATAGAAACAGATATTTTAAAAACGGTAATATCTCGGTTTCTTATAGATGAAAACGGTATCTTTTACGCCGAATTTGTAAACGGAGCGGTAATAAGCAACGAAAGCGAGGAAAACTGCAATGCAAACGGCAGCGGCTGAACGCAGAAAAATTGTAACCAAAATACCCGCCGACCCTGCCAAGGCCGCACGGTTTGACCCGAACAGACCGCTTAAAGTGGCTGCGTATTGCAGGGTATCCACCGATCTTGACGACCAGTTAAACAGCTATGAGACTCAAAAGGCGTACTATACGGAATATATACGGAAAAATCCCAAATGGCGCTTTGCGGGAATTTATGCCGACGAGGGTATAAGCGGAACTCAGGTAAAAAAACGCGAAAGCTTTCTGCGCATGATAAGCGACTGTGAAAACGGTAAGATAGATCTTATCCTAATAAAATCCGTATCAAGATACGCAAGAAACATTGTTGACTGCATTTCATATATCCGCATTTTAAAGTCGCTCGGTATAGCGATATATTTTGAGGAGCAGAACATCAACACCCTTACGGAAGACAGCGAAACATATATAGGCATATACGGGGTATTGGCACAAGCGGAAAGCGAGAACATAAGCGCAAACATTAAATGGGGTATCCGCAAGCGGATGGAAAGCGGCAGCTACAACTGCAATTTCAATTTACTCGGCTACCGCAGAGATAAGCTTACAAAGGAAATAGTTATTATTCCGGAAGAGGCAAATGCGGTAAAGAAAATATATTCGCTTTACATACAAGGAAATACTTTTGAGCAAATAAAGGAGTATCTTGAAAGCAGGCAAATCAAAACCTCTCGCGGAAAATATGAATGGTCGAAAGCCGGAATAAAGGCTATTCTTACAAATGAAAAATATGTCGGGGATATACTGTACCAAAAGTCTTTTCACCCAAATCTTATAAGCAAGAAAGTAATACGGAACTGCGGCGAAATGGACCGCTATATGGTATCCAACAATCACCCCGCCATAATCGACCGCGAAACTGCCTGGCTTGCCAAAAAGGAAATGTCCAAAAGAAGCTCAAAGAGACGCTCTTCTGAAAACTGTATAACCGAGCTTGGAAAATACAGCGGCAAATACGCATTGAGCGAGCTTTTATTCTGCGGAGTATGCGGCAGCCCGTTCAGACGGAAAACATGGACAAGAAACGGCGTTAAAAAGATATACTGGCGCTGCCTTTATCATATGGAAAAAGGCAACGACGCCTGCCCGCAGTCAAAAGGAATTGAAGAACACATATTACACGCTGCAATATGCCGCGGGCTTACAAAAAGCATTCCGAGCGAAAATGACGTGCGAAACACGGTTAAAACATTACTTGCCTATTCCCTGTCGGATAATCGGCTGCTGCTTGAATACCGGTCGCTTGATAATATGATAAACGAGCTTAAAGCCAGGGCGGAAACCGCCGAAAAAATGTGCCTTGCAACCGGCGGAAACAAAAACCTTTATATTGAGGAAATAAATAAGTGCTATGCCTCGATTGCCGATGTGAGAAACCAAATGGTCGAACTCAAAGCACAAATTGACAAAAGCCCGGAATACAAAACCGAGCTTGAAAAAATCGAGGCCTGTATTTCCGATGAAGAAATTGGGTTTACGGAATATAACGATGAAATTATACGGTATTTGGTGAGCAGTATCACGGTTACAGAGGATATGAAAATAGTAATAACCCTCAAAGGCGACGTGAAAATTACAGAGCCTATTTATGCTTAAAAAGGTATAAATATTTTCAAAAAATGCTTGCAAAAATCGCCCTTTTGCGCTATAATAATTACAGTGATAAGAAAAGGGTAATTATCTGCGTTTAAAAAGGAATTTTAGATGTTTGCTTTTCTGTAAAATCGACACAAAAATCCCGTTCACTTTTGTGAACGGGATTTTTACTTCTTACCTCTTCACTATTACCTCTTACCTCAAAATAAAATCGGTAACGGGATTTTTGGGAAGTAATAAGTAATATGTAAGAGGTAATAGGTGCGGTGCGGCTTTGCCGCCGATTATAAATGCAAGGTTACACCTTGCTCTTTTTGTATTACGGCGATATAAACATTTACCGTCTGCGCAATATTACTTCACGCTGAATTTATGTAAGGGTTTAAATTCGTGCAAAAAAATGCAAAAAATCTTTTTCGTAGTCTTCCCACACCTTATCCTGTTTCCGTATCTGCGGCAGGCTCGAACGCAGAATACATATATATTTGCAGGTGTGCAAAGGAATAATTTTTATCCCAATAAGTCCGGTTTTTGCACTATTCCAAACTTTACAAAGCTGTAATTATCAGTTCATGCGGGCTGAGATTTATCATCCGCCCAACCGTATTTATCGGTAAAGGTTGACGGGCCAACGCTGTAAATTTCCCCCTGCGGCTTGTGGTGCGGCTCTAAAAGATTGCGGTTGCCCGAGAGCAGGGTAATTTTAATTTCGTTTTTGCCGTTTTTAAGGTATTCGGTTATATCGACATTAAACGGCGCAAACATTAAGATTGCGGCTTTTTTACCGTTCACCTCTAACCTTGCGGCGGGCGCGTTCAGCTTTTTAAGTAAAAGCACATATTTTGTGTTTTCCTTTTTATTTACGGAAATATTGCCTGTAAGCTCCATTGCGCCCGAGAAAAGCCAAAATCCGCTTTCGGTTATTTTTGAAATATCTACCGTTTTCGGCATTTCGGTCAGTATGAAGTGTTTGCCGGCAAATATTGATTTGCGCTCGCCACAGCTTATTTCATCCTCCGCTCTTACTCTGAACGAGCCTGTTATATAAGTGCTTTCAAGCTCTGTATCGTAGGTCAGCTTGTTTAATTCGCTTTCGTGTATACCCGGTGTGAATAATACGCGGTATACATCCTCACTTTGGTAAAACTCGCCCTTTAGGATTATTGTATTTTTACCCTGTACGACATACTCCGAAATATTGCTTTTTCTTATGGACTTATCAATGTAATATCCGCAGTCCTTAAACTCAAACGGCTTGCCGTTTATCAAAAGCTCAAAGCTTTCGGGTGTTTCGGCGCACAGACAGATGTTATCCGTCAGCGCTCCGCTTTCGGCATTAAACGAAAATTCAAGCTCTATCTTACAAGGTCTTTTAAGCTCTAACAGCTTTCTTTGCAGTATTATAACCGCCGTTTCGGACGATATAAGCATAAAGCTTGCGTAGGGAACAAATGTTAGCTTTCCGTCTGCTTCAGCCTTTATCACCGCGCACCTTGTGCCGCCTATATCAAAGCCTAAAATCAATTCAAACCTTCCTTTTATACCTGCGAAATCGGGTCTTGCTACCGTATTTTATCCTTTTCGGTTGTATTTTTCAGTTTTAACCGAACCGCTAAACGATACGGTTTACTGCCGTTGATTTCAAACTGTTTCAGACTGTCGCCGCCTACAACAAGACCGGTATAGCTCATGGCGCAATCAATACACAATACGGTGTGTACAGATTCGCTTAAATCGCTGTCATAATCAACCGAGGTCATTTCCGCTTCGTCATACGGTAATACTATGACCTCGGTTCAAGCGCCCCGACGCAAGCTGATTTAAAGTCATCATTCCGTAAAATGCCGCAGCCGGCGAACCGTATTGAATATATATTTCTTCCTCGGTAATTTCCAGAATATATTCTTCATTTTTAAGCTTACGGCTGCACGAAATACAAACGACCGGCTTTTCATGCCCGTATTCGCCTTTAACGACCTCTAAAAAAAGAAAGATGTTTCTGCAGTGAAATTTCCACAGACCGTAAAAGCTCAATATTATCCACCGAGACATACCCGCTTACGGGAAATAGAAATTCACCTTTCTTCATTTCAAGCTGTTTGGGCATAGGTGCCAGTGTAATGTTATTCATCGTTTTCTCCCCGTAAATTTTATTTAATAATTCAGCCCCGATTTTTCAAACAGCTCAAAATACTTATTCAGGTCAAACGGCATTTCCCCGCAGAGATAGTGGTTTTTCCCCGTACCGTCTTTCCCGTGCCATTCTATCAAATAAAAATGCTGTTCACCCGCCGGGTACGGAATTTCAGCGATTTCCGTTACTGCGTTTAAGGTAAGTACGGTTTCGCCGCTGCAAACATATGCTCCGCTTTCAACATCCTTTACGGAATATGAAATCCTGCGGTTTTCCGTATATTCATTTGCTCCTACAAGCTGCAATCTTCCGTCCTTAGGTTCGCGCATCATAAGGCAGGCGGGCTGCTGAGAACGTTTCAAATACGAAAAAGCGCGCTTTTTCTCGTAATAATAATCAACTACGGCGTCGGATATCTGCGGCCAGCCGTCCACCAGATTCCACCATATAATACCTGTTTTATCCCACTTTCCGGCACGGACGCGCTCAACAAAAAACTTTATCGCCTCCGCCTGTGATACCTGACTTGCCGCCGAAAACCGTTCAAGCGTCTGCGGAACATCACCAAACAGGCATTTGATCTGATTTGTCATCAATTCGTTTCTGAAATAGTACGGATTATCCTTTCCCATTTCCATGCAGGAGGCATGGACAGCCCATTCACGGTCGTTGATAGGCCACAGGGCGTCCTCCGGTATGAATTTTTTCAAAGACTCCGGGGAAGGGCAGCCGTGATACCCGGTTTCGCTGACAAATGTTACCGCGGACTTTGCATAGAAATCGCCCTTAAAATTATCCCGCGGCCCCCACAGGTGATTTTCCGGGAGATAAAACTCGTCGTTCTGCAAAAACGCCTCATCGTCAACATACGGGGAGCTCGGCAAAAACGTACGCCACGGATCAACGCGCTTTAAAACCCCCGGTATTACCTCGCGCGTTATGCGGTTATCGTTGGGGTTGCGCTTATGCTTTTTCCAGAACATAGCCGCCACATCGCACTCATTGTCCCCCGCCCACAAAGCGATTGAGGGATGCCTGCGCAGTTTTTTCACAACCTGTTCAACCTCGTGCTCAATCATGGCGGCAAAGCGGTCATCCTGCGGGTATGTTGCGCACCCCATACAAAAATCCTGCCATACCAGAATGCCCGAACGGTCACAAAAATCAAAAAATGCGTGATCCTCGTAAACGTTTCCGCCCCAGCAGCGAACGGCGTTGCAGCCCGACTCTTCCAACAACTGTAAAGCCTTTTCATAACGCTCTGCGTCTCTTGAATGAAACGCGTCCATGGATACCCAGTTTGTGCCCCTTATAAAGGTCGGCACTTCGTTCACATAAAAGCAG
The DNA here is from genome assembly GCA_934486705.1 of uncultured Eubacteriales bacterium. Lineage (GTDB taxonomy): Bacteria > Bacillota > Clostridia > Oscillospirales > Acutalibacteraceae > UBA737. The sequence continues at coordinate 45,977 of CAKSQS010000009.1, read as the reverse complement.
AAATTCCTGCCGCCGTGCTCCTTCTTTGAAAAATCAAGCCTGACAGTCCGTATTCCGAAATCAAACTCAAAGGTATCTGCCTGTGCTCCGCAATATTTAAGCACGGCTGTAACATGATAAAGGGAATGCCCGCCCATATCTCTGGGCCACCAAAGTAAAGTATTTTCCACTTCAAACTCAATGTTGCCGCGGTTATGCCACAGTCGGTCCGCACGGTATTCAAATTTACTGCCGCCGCATACTCCCGTTATATCAAGCGAATAATCCGTCGCGAAGTCCCCCGAAAGCTCCAAATCAAAGCAGCCGGAGATGTACGCCGTATTTTCAGATACCGCGTCGGTATTAAAATAAATATCCTTTATGTAATCCTTTTTCTTTTCTATTACCGAAACACTGCGCCACAGCCCGCCCGAAACAATGCGCGGCATAATATCCCACCCGAACGAATGGGCAGCCTTGCGTATCGGTAAAGACGCCGCGTTGTATTTCAGGTGCGTTGTAACATCCATATCAAATTCATATTTTTTCGCTTCTATACACGTCGGCTTTATATGCACAATCAGCTCGTTATCGGTTTGCTTTATTCCCTTTGCGGGGAACTCGTGCGAAATAAACATATTATCAGCCGAGCCTGTTTTTTCCCCGTTCAGAAAAATATCCGCAAATGTGTCAATTCCCTCAAAGTGTAAAAAGCTGCGCTCTGCGTTCCCGTCAAAAGAAAAATGACATACATACCACAGGTGTCGGTTTTCAAGCTTCTGAAGCAACAGCGGGTTCATACCGAAAAACGGGTCTTCCGTTTTTCCCGCACGGTACAAATCCAGTTCAAAATTTCCGGGAACAAGCGCCGGTATTTTTTCCGCTTTGCGGAATATTAAATCCTTTTCGGTTCTTATTTCATCGGCAAAACCGGCGCAGTTTTTATTCTCTTCAAGGTACAGCGTCCATTCGCCGTCGAGCGTTATTTGTTTATTATACATACTTTCCTCCCGGATGGATTTTAAGAGATTTTTTTCTTTTTCTTCTTTTTCAGGGCAATTATTACAAAAGCAACAATGCCTGCTGCGCCTCAGCCGCAGCCGCAGGAATAAAAGCACCGATAATTATTGTAAAACACAATGCGAACAAGCAAATTCTTTTCAAATGAATACCTCCGACAGTACAGCGCCCTTAAAGCACTACATTTTCCACCAACTGATAATTGTTTTTGTTTTCCGTTCTGAAAGCCTTGGGCGTTTTCTTATACGTTTTTTTGAAATTCCGCAAAAATGTATCCATCGACTCAAATCCTGCCGAAAAGCAAATGTCCGTAATTGACATATCTGTTAAAATCAGCAGTCTTACAGCCTGCTCCAGACGCAGCGAAATAACTGTCTGCATAACGGTTACTCCGTAGGTTTTATGAAAAAGCGAGCTTAAATAGTTCGGGGAATACCCGAATTTCCCGGAAAGCACCCGCATACTGACAGGTTTTTTGTAATTTACACGGATATAGTTTGCAACCTCGGCAATAACTCCCACAGCTTTATCGTCAATAAGAGTACCGTCTCTGTTATTGTTCCGTATAAGATCGGCAAGAATAAGCGTCAGGTACGATTTCACGCAGGTCTCGTAAAACGGGCCTTTCCTGTTGTGTTCATTAAACAATGCGTCGAGCAGCACGTTGTTTCCGGTGTGAATAACCTTAGACTCCGCCAGAAATGCCAAAAGCTTACTGTCTACATAATCCTCGGTAAAATTGATATTCAGCAATTTAATCGGTTCTGTCACCTTCAGGCTTGCAACATCCGACGGTGTAAAAAACAGGAGGGTGTTTTTTTGTGCTTTGTATTCCTCGGTATTGATAGTATAAACACCCTTACCCGACAAAATATATTCTATTTCAAAGCAGTCGTGCATATGGATAGGATAATCTTCGCTTACACGCCGTTCCCGCATAGCGCAGCCTCGGCCCGCGTCACCTTTAGGCGTTACTTTAAAGAACTTATTCATCGCTTTCCCCCGTCAAAATCATATATTACTTAAACAAAAGTTTAATTTGTTTTGTTGCTTTTTTCGGCATTCTGTAATTATTATACAGTTTTTTCGGGCAAAAAACAAATTAAATTCACCGAACTAATACGCAAATTATACGATTTTTATTAAAAACAAGTATTTTAATCTATTCTGCTGCTGTATCGGTATTTTTATTGTTCCGAATTTTTTATAAAAATGTTATGATACCGTCTTGGTTGCATTCCTTGACTTCATAAACGAAAAAATTTTCTCGCTATGGGTCAAAGATTTTGTAAGAAAACGGCGCTGCTTAGCGGCGTGCGAGGAATACCGACGTATTGTGAGCGGAGGGGGCGTTGCCGATAACTGCACCGTTTCTTCAAAAAAGCATTGTACTCCGATTGTATTGTCTACTCGATTTTTCTGTCTTAATATGATATAATTAAATACGAAAAAACATTGCAGCCTGCCAACGATTTTAAAATATTCAAGCTTGACCTTAAGGAATTCAAGCGTGAAGATTTAAAAAATATAAAAGAATTATGCTTCACAGTTTTTTACAGGCATGTAAATCCTGAAAACCCGACCGGCAATTTTGTGATTAAAAATTGCGTTTTAGAGGTAGAATAACGCAGAATTATCAGTTATATAAATACTCGTATGTCTTTACAATATCGGTGCAAACCAAAAGCATTTATTTGTAAATAGTTCAATCAGCCGTACACTTTCGGTGCTATAAACGGACTTGTAAGAATCAGGCGCTGAATAATACCCGTGACCCGGGCGATCGTCACCGTCTGCCGTTTGAATGCCACGGCATTATGCCGACGCAATAGGCTCTTCGACAATGCTTTTGCAGGTTGTTTGGTAGGCGGTCATACCTGCGTTCTTACTTGCGAGTCTGCCTGATGTTAAGGAATAATAAGTGCAAATCAGCCCATACAGGCATAACCTGTATGGGCGTTTTCTTTTGATATGTAATACAAAAAGAGCAAGGTGTAACCTTGCATTTACAATCGGCGACAAGTCCGCACCGCACCTATTACATATTACTTTTCAAAAATCCCGTTACCGATTTTATTTTTAGGTAAGAGTGAAGAGGTAAGAGGTAAGAGGTAAGAGTAAAAAATCCCGCTCACTTTCGTGAACGGGATTTTTTGGTGGAGGCGAAGCGTACCCTTTAGAACTCCCCAAGCGGTATTATTTTCTTGATAATCTCCTTAATGGCTGATTTGCATTAAAATTTATATACATTGTATTTTTCATAAATAGCCTTTGTTGTTTAACTCTTTTCTCTTGGATTTTCGGATTTTTGGAGTTTCTTGCTTTTGAGCTTATCACACAAGCCTGAAAACATTTTATAATTAAAAAACATAATGGATTTTCTTTGGAAAATCCCACATTCATTACAGACCTATGCTTTATAATCGGAGCATAGGTCTTTTTTATTTTAAGGAGATTAAAAGCAATGAGAAATTTTATTGAAGAATTGTATTACGGCAACATAAACCCGCAGGAAAGATATTTCGACCGCAAAAGCGAAACAGGAAAAAATATATTAGCTATTGCAGATGTTGAGGACTCATTAAACAAGGTACTTAACGATAAGGGAAAAGAGCTTTTCAAAGAATATCAAAGATTGGACGGCGAAATAACCGCCGATTCAAATCTTGATTCATTCATTGTAGGTTTCAGAATGGGTGCAAAATTTGCGTTTGACACCTATATCAGCGATAGAGCGCCGCACTTTGAACGCAAGCCATATCAAAGCGGTTAATTGTAGAGAATTTTTCAAGAAACAAATCACTTGAACAGCGCCACTACAAACTTCCGAATTGATAAATTATAATATGGAAAGGAGTTCTGAAAATGCGAGGTGTCAGCATATTGCCAACAATAGACAATGTTAAAATCAAGGACGAATATCTGAACGGTGCTTACAGCGAGCTTGCAGCACTGCTCGGTATTGACGCAGTTCTTAAAATTCATTCAAAATATAGGGGAACACAAATGTTTTTCCCCGTTGAGCTGTTCAGCAGAGAGTTCATTGTTAAACAGATAGTTGAAGAATACAATGGATATAATGTCCGCGAATTAGCTACAAAATACGGATATACGGAAAAATGGATACGCAAAATCTTAAAAGATAATATTGACAGCAATACATAAATTCAATTTAATACTGCATAATTCGGCAATATAAAACAAGGAGGGTTGTGCGCTTCCCGCCGAACTAATAAAACAATTTAAGTTAAGAGGAGAAAAAATATGGATAAGAAAAATTTAGGCTTTATCGCGCTTATAGGCGCTGTCATTTCATTGGTTGTTATGTTTTTAATCAATTCAACATTCGGTTTGATTATATACATAGCAAGCTTTATTATTGCAATAGTTGACTTAATTAAAAAATTCAAATCAGAAAAGTTGACACCGAAAGAATTTTTACAGGTTGCAATTAAAGAGAACACTTTAAGCGTAATAACTGTTCTCGGCATTGTTGTTGCTATAATCGTTTACGAATATGCTTCAATAAACGAGCTGGCAGATTCGCTGTTTTAAGGTGGTATAAATGGGTTTTTTAGATTCATTAAAGGATGTTGCGAAATCTGCCGTAGATACAGCTAAAAGCGTTTCGGAGCAAGCAAAAGCCAAGTACGATTCCGCAAAGGAAAACAGAGCCGCACAAAACGCCGAACGTGAAGCCGCAAGAAGGCTTGAAGAAGAACAGGCTAAGGAATACGGCAAGGCTAAAACAGATAGTATCCTTTCAAAAAAGGACAATACAAAAACAGGTGTTTTTCAAATAAATACTATGTCAGATACATTGTCTTTCACAAAGGAATATATGAAAAAATTAGTTTTGCCCGCTTCAAGCCTAAAGGTCAGTAAATTAAAAATGCTGCCTTATACAGACGATAAAATTGTCCGTAGGGACGTTTTAAAAAGGTTTGCGGATGTATCGGAAAATGAACAGATTATTTTCTTATTAGATAACAGTACAACAAAAGAATATCTTACCGTCACAACCGAATTTTTATATGCCAGACTTGCTATGTCGGAAAATATGCAGGCTTTCTATAATATAAAAATTCAGTTAAGTGATATAACGTCAATAACATTTGAAAGCGACGGTGAGAAAAATAATATTTTATGTAACGGGGAATTGCTGTTTAGTCTGCCGAACCGTTTGCGTGACACCGATTTTATAAACCTTAAACGCTATTTTGAATGTCTCGAAAAATCGGATTTTGAAATAACAGACCAAGAAATAAACGATTTTATACACGAAAAAATAGGCGATGAGGCTTATAACGAATCCCGAAAATATATGGACGAGGATGAGCTGATTATATATTTTGCTTGGGGACTTGACAGCCTTACCGCCAAAGACTTTTTAATGTGTACTACAAGACAGTTTGTAATGCTTGACCGCGAATTACTCGGAGTGGCGCAAAATGTAAAACGCTTTTTCTATGAGGATATTATTTCAATGTCAACCGAGCAGGAATGTAAGGACAGTTTAACGGTTACATTGCTTAATGCCGCTATGAAGCTTTGCGACCTGACGATTTTTACGGCAGGAACAAATCTTAAAATACAAACATTAAGCACTACCGAAGCCGAAAGGGTTGTTGAAATTTATAATAACTTTAAAAAAGCGGCAAGGGATGAAGCGAAAAAACCGATTGTTGTGCAACAGGCAGAGCAGCAGATTGACCCATTGGAGCAGCTCGAAAAATTAAAAAAGCTTCATAGCGCGGGAGTTATCACCGATGAAGAATTTGAAAGCAAAAAAGCTGTTTTGTTAGATAAAATATAGGGAGATTTAATTATGAACGATAAAATAAAAGATACTGTAAGTAAAATTTCCGATACAGTAAAGGACGGTGTTGACAAGGTTTCAAATAACGATACCGTTTCAAATGCCGTCGATAAGCTGAATGAAAACGAGTATGTCAAGAAAGTAAAAAGCAATAAAAACTATAAATACATAAGGCTTGGCGCTATTGTTGTTGCTGTTTTGCTTGTAGTAGGTATTTTCAATGCGTTATTCGGCGGCGATAAATATTCAAAAAAGGCAGTTAAAGCTGTAAAGGATGAAATCGTCACCTATAACAGTATGGTAGGATATAAAGATTTTAATATAAAAACAAAGGTCGTAGGCAAAAACAAAAAGCAGCATTTTTATATTGTTGACGGCGAATATACTTGCAAGGACGGTGCGGGAGATAAGATTGAGGGTTCAGATATTTATATAGTATACTCCTATAAGGAAAGAACTAATGTTGAAGAATCCTATCCCTACTCTGACAGTCAGAGTCGAAAAGAATTTATTGATACTGCAAAAAATGAAATAAGCGGAAAATAAATAGTTTATTTTCAATTCTACTTCCCCTATATTTGCTTACAATGCAGATATAGGGGGATTTTTTTACGAAAGGGGGCATTATTGTGAATTATTGGTTTTTAGCGGGCTTTGCCATTAGCTTCGGTATGCTGATAGCTGCCGATATAATTTTATCAAAAAAAGATGAAAGGAGCTAAAAATATGTTTTTAGCATTGGTAAATCAAGTAGCGGTCAAAGCGTTTATACAGGGTGTTTGCTGTGGGTTAAGTCTGTATGTCGGAAAAACACCGCTAAACACAAGCAAGCGTAAAAAGAGGTAGGCTATGAAGAAAATTGTAGATTATAAAACGTTGGAAGAAAGCGGGCTTCCTACGGTAAAAAAGCGAATAATCGGTACATATCTGAACAAGCTGACGGCACTTTATAACATTACATCCATTGAGAGCATAGGTGCAATTTACTGTTTAGAGCGCGAAGAAGAATTATCGGATTTTAAATCCTTTGGTATGTACGAGCCGATTTCTTCTGATAATATAGAGTTCGTCGATAAAATATTTTTATCTGAAAACAGGCAAGAATTTTCAATGATTCTTGCCTGTTTTCTAATATCGGCTGATTATTCGATTTATCTTATTGCCGATAAAAATATTTTATCCGACTCGCATTTAAAATCATTTAATCAAGCCCATTTAATATTTGAAAAATATTTGGAGGACTAAATATGAATAATAATTTACTGGAGCAAAGCACCACCGTCAGAAGTACAGCCGTATTTTCAAAAGATAAAAAACGCCGCTATACTTTAAGGTACGAATGGAACAAAAACCTACCTAAAGCCTGCATTATAATGAGTCAACCGTCTACCGCTGACGAGCTTATAACCGACCAGACAACAATGCTTGTAAAAAACAATGCGGTTACACAAAATTTCGGAGCAATTTCTATCGTCAATGTATTCTGTACCCTCGACCAACAAAAACCTGAAACAGACCGAATAAACAGTTCGGTTATTCTTGAGGAATGTTCGGCAGCGGATACAGTTATCGTGGCATACGGCAGGGGAACTGCGCACACAGAGGAAAAAGAAAAGTTACTTGACGCTCTAAGGAAAACTTATTCCGAAAAACTATCTACTATCATTGATTCAAGCGGTCAGCCGTTCAGTCATCCTCTCAGTCCAAAAGCGCGTGAGTGGAAACTCTCAAAGCTGTAATGCTTTGAAAGCAAAAAATTACAGGTCAAAATGGACTTGTAATTTTTTTGTATGATATAATAGCCTCTTAGAATCTCGTTCAAAAAAATTTTTTTAAAATTTTTTTTGACAATGTGCAACCTTAATCGTGCCAAACGATAAACGCCTACCCTTGCCCTCTGACCTTGAAAATCGCTTAACCAAGCGGTTTTAAGGCTCTTGACAATATTGAAAAAGGGTGTTATGATATGCTCCCAACCAACGAAAGGGGGTGATTATATGAAAATAAATCTCAATGCCCTTCAAAAAACTAAAGTAAAACCGTTTTGCCGCAGTGGTATAACAAAGGAAGAATACGATAATTTTGTCAATGAATCGGGCGATACGTTTCCATTTGTGCTGACAGATGATTGGCTGTGTATAATTACAAGCGAAACCAAAGGCAAAGAAAAACGCTACTTTATCACTTCAATATCGTCTGAGTTTACTGTATCAAAATGTAATTATAATATAGTGACAAACATACAAAGCTATACGATTTGTGCGAAAGTAAACGGTGACGAGATAGAATTTGAAGTTAATGCAGAAACATTAACTGCGTTGGGTCTAAAAGAACTGCTGAAAAGGGGCGTTCTGTATGATGAAAGAATGTCTAAAGAATTACAAAGATATATTGTGATATCGGCATATAATGCGGAAAAACAAGCAGTACATACCACACTTGGTTGGAACGGGCAGTTATTTCTATCATCAAATTCCTATCCTGACACAAAACATCCAAGTAAGTATATCGGGGGTATAGATTTTTGCCCTAAAGGGTCTAAAGAAATTTATCTTGATATGATAAAATCACAAGTAGTAAAATATATCCCCCTACTGTTTATTTGGATTGTAGGATTTTGCTCGATAATATTAGCTTATCTTAATAAACGCTTTGATTTTGGATGTCTGATATTTGCCCTAAATAATCATTCAAGTAAGGGCAAGACCACAGCCGCAATGCTTTCGACCTCAATAACCTCAAATCCTGTATTTGATAAAGGGTTGATAACAAATTTCAGCGGCACAGCAAATGCAATATTAAACTTTGTTTCACAAAGCAATGCCCATACGGTTGTTTTGGATGAAGCAGGAACATCCGAAACTTTACAATCTCGTAAATTGCTGTATCAAGTGTGCAGCGGGAGAGACCGTAAAAGGCTTAATACTTCGGGCGAACTGAAAGAAACAGCAGAATATAATTCGGCAATAATCGTAACAAGCGAGTACAGTATTATTGACAGCGCGGCTCCGAACGGAATCAGAGCAAGGATATTTGAAATAACCGATGACTTGACAGTAAGTGCCGAGCAAAGCAATATTATCAAGACAACAGTATTGAATAACTACGGATTGTTGTATGAAGATTTTATCAGTTTTGTTTTTGATAATATTGATAACATAATTGAAGATTATAACAGTTGTGTTAATGAGCTGAAAAAAGATAATACAAACAAAAAAGGCAGCTTAACCGACCGTGTACTCGAAAAATTATCGGTAGTCTATCTTACGGCTATATATGTAAAAGAATGTTTCGCATTGGATTATAATGAGAAAGCTATCAAGAATTATATTTATACGCTTGAAAGTCGTATAGATACCGAAACAAATATAGCAGATAAAGCATTGGATTGTATTTTGGATTATATCAGCCGAAATTCTTCCAAGTTTATCAGAGCTAATATTGGTGAATACGAAGCTTGTATTGAGGGGAAATTCATCAAAAACAATCAATTTGTTGAAATATCCGTTTTAAAATCAATAGTTGAATCCGTATTGACTAAAAACGGTTACGAAAGTATTAAAACATTAACTGACAAATGGCAAGATAACAAACTTTTGCTCTGCGAAAAAGACAGAGCTTACAAGAGGGTCAAGCTAAGTAAAGACTTGCCCCCGCAGCCTTGCTATGTGTTCAGGCTCTCTACGGACAGCAGCGAACACATAACAGTCAAACCTGATTTTGAATCGGTATCATCCGACAAATTGGATGATGTTGACATAAGATTTTAAATTAAGAAAGGAGCGCTTTAAATGCGTATTCAGGTTTTCAAAACCACTAATAATTTACCAGAAGGGAGTTACACGGGTACAATCGTTTACCAAAGTGTGAGCAAGGATGATAAATATCTTTGGCTCAACGTAGCAATAGACGGTGAAAAAACCGAGCTTAACATCAGCATAGCTTTAGCAAGTAATTTGTTAAACAATTTTGCTATGAACTTTGCTGACGAAAACGGTGATTTAGATACCGAAGATTTTCTCAATGTGAAAATATCTTTCACATTGATAGACCGTGAAATAAACGGTAAAATTTACTCTAAATTCAGCTCATTAGAGCCTGTTTTTGAAGAAGAGGAGAGTGAATACGATAATTAAAAAAGATGAATTGGAAGGAATAATAATAGAAAGCGGTTTAAGTAAACCTACAATTAAGGAAAATACAATAGCAGTTTAAATTATATAACTTGCAGGTTATTATGTAGTAAGGCATATATTTGTCTTATGGTTACTGTAGAAAATAGGTGCAGTAGTATTCTACAATTCCGAGCCTCTCGGAAGAACACCACAAAAGGTGTGATACCTTTGGAGTTAATAAAACTTTGTTGCGCTACAGAGCGCAACAATAAATCAAACGAACAAAAAAACTGTTCGATAACTTGCCTTCAGCAAAGCAAAATTGCGGATAATGATAGTCTTAGATTCTTTGAGGCTATGGCTGAATATTTGGCAGAAATGATACTAAATCAACTTTAAAAATACGGGTTTGGCTTTTAAACGCCAAACCCTCATTCAAATATATATTATAACAATGAATAAAAAGAAAGGAATTGATTTGAATGGATATATTAAAATCAGCGGTCGGCTATTGCAGATATAGCTCAGACCACCAAAAGGAACTAAGTATTGAAGCACAACAGCGGGCAATAGAAACATACGCAGACAAAAACGGTTACAGCATAAAGGAATGGTACATAGACAGAGCCTTTAGCGGACAGACCGATAACAGACCCGATTTTCAGCGTTTGATTAAAGACATTGAAGAAGGGAACGGCGATTTTAAGGCTGTAATTGTTCATAAGCTGGATAGATTCTCTCGGAGCGTTGTTGACAGCTTTCTGTATAAGCAGTTTTTTTGTGACAGGGGCATTGAACTTATTTCAACGGAAGAAAATATTTCGGGGGATGAGTTTATATTCGGAATCAACGCCTTACTTAATCAACGCTATGTAAAAAATCTCTCAAAAGAGGTGATGAAAGGATTAAAGGAGAGAGCCTACAAAGGGCTTTTTAATGGCGGTAAGCCGCCGTTGGGCTATGATGTAAAAGAACAACGGCTTGCAATAAATGAGGCGGAAGCGGTAATTGTCCGAGAAATTTTTGAAATGGCAGCTTCGGGAATGGGATATTCCAGTATCACCAAAGCGTTAAATGCTAAAGGCTATAAAACGAAGCGCGGACAACCGTTTGGCAAGAGCAGTCTTTACGATTTACTTAGAAATGAGAAATACAAGGGAACTTATGTCTACAATCGAAGCTCCGGCAAAAAATCAAACGGAAAGCGGAACAACCATAAAAATAAAGATGAGAGCGAGATTATTCGTATAGAGGACGGCTGTCCTGCAATCGTTTCAAAAGACCTTTGGAACAGAGCCAATTATTCAAGAAAGATTACGGCAATTACTTCTACAAATTCCAAACACACTTATTTACTTACAGGCTTAGTAACTTGCGGAATTTGCGGAAGTAAAATGCACGGTAATTATCACAACAACGGCAATAAAAAAGCTTATTCAACCTATAGGTGTAACAAGAAATCCAATCAATCTCTATGTGACCAAAAAGAAATTCGGGCAGATATTTTAGAGGATTTTGTAATAAAATCTTTAATCGAACATTTTTTTAATGATAGCGTGACAAACACAATAATAAATCAAGTTAATGCTAAAATAGCTGATTTTCTTAAAAATGACAGCGAATCCCTAAAACAGGCAAAGGCTTCCCTTGCAGGATTGCGTATGGCAAGAGCTAATCTTACCGACACAGTAGCAGAAATCGGATACAATAAGACTCTAACGGATAAGCTTAATTCGCTTGAAATGCAAATTTCGGAGTACGAAAGAATAATCGCGACAGAGCAAGAGCAAAAATCATCAATTATAGTTACAAAGGATGATGTTAAAAATAAAATATCCGAGTTAAAGGAAATAATGTGCAATCCTAAAAATGCAGAGCAAACAAAAATGATATTAAGAGAGTATATAGAGCGCGTATGCGTTACAAATCAATCTGTGGAGGTAACCTTTAAGGTTGCCTTCACTTTTTTAATTGATGATAACAAATACATTATATCATATAACCATAGCAAAAAAGAGTCTCGTTATTCAATTATGCAAAATGTAAACGAATGTCTCACAACTCCCAAAAAACATTGGAACATAGAAAATTTAACACCTTTCGGGAGCATTGGTGACGAGAGCGTAACAAAAAGAACTCCCAATCCATATAGAATTGAGAGTTCTGTGGTGGAGCAACATTGTTTATAGATGAACACTTATGTAAGGTATCGGAGCAGCCGTTAAAGGCTGCCTCGATATCATCAATAGGAATGTTTTTGGCTTCCATCATTTGATTGCTTGCGTTAAACACAATATCCAAATGATCATCGTACAGGTAAATGGCATTGACAAAAATGTTGATTATCGCCCGTTTTTTATTGATATCATCCGCGGGAAGCTTGAGCACATAATCAAGAAACGCTGCTATTTGGGCTTCGCTCAGTACCGTGCGCTTGTTTTCCTCTTTTGCAAGCTCAATTAACAGCTTTTCTTTTTCGGCGGTGCGGGCGTTGATGCGTTCTGTAATCATTTCGGTATTTTCCCCGCGCTCAAGGCTGTTCCAAAGATTCTCAATGGCTGTATCCAAATTTTTAACTGCGTTTTTTAGATTTTTGACGGCAAGATTATCGCTGTCGTTTGCGCAATACTTTCCGACCTGTGACGCAATATATTTACAGTTCTCCTTTGTCAGCATTGTTAGGCAGGTCTTTACAACAATATCCTCAATCATTGCTTTGCTTATAATTTTTTTATTGCATTTCTTTTTGCGCGCCTTTTTGCAACAGTAATAATGATACTGCTTTCCGTTTCGGCTTGTACCCCCGTAACCGACCATCATCTCCTTACAGTATCCGCAAAACAATTTTGTTGTAAGCAGGTATTCACCCTCGCTCTGAGTGCGTGCAGGAGCGTCCTTGTTTTTGTTTACAATGTCTTGCACACGATAAAATAAATCATCCTCTAAAATTCTCGGCATTCCGTTTGGTGTTTCCGTCCCTTTGTAAATATAAAATCCGATATATCTCCTGTTGGTCAGCATTTTGCTTAAGCTGTTCATACTGAAATCTTTGTTTATTGAGGTTTTTACTCTGCGGCGCTGCATATCTTTTACAATAGAGGTTTTGGTTTCTCCGGCTGAGTATCTTTCAAATATTTCTTTCACGATTGCCGCGCCTTCGGGGTCAATGCTGAAGGTTCTGTCTGCGTTCACCTTATATCCGAGTCCTGGATTGCTGCCGTTTGAAAGGCACTTTTCGGCATTTATATCCATACCTCGCCGTATTTTCTGAGAAAGCTCGGCGGAATAGTATTCCGCCATACTTTCAAGCACACCCTCAACAAGTATTCCCGACGGATCGTCTGCAATATTTTCCTTGGCGGAAATGACTCTGACTCCGTTCTTTTTCAGCTTTGCCTTATTGATAGCGCTGTCAAACCGGTTTCTTGCAAATCGGTCAAGCTGATAAACGATCACCCCCTCGAAGGTATGTTTATCGCTGTCCATCAACATTCTTTGCAGGCTCGGACGGTTATCGTTTGTACCTGTCTGAGCACGGTCAATATATTCCCCGACTACATTCATTTGGTTTGCCTCTGCGTAAGCGTAGCAAACCCTTAACTGCCCCTCAATAGACTGCTCGGTTTGGCTGTGGCTTGAAAACCGAGCATATATTACTACATTCATAATTGCCTTCCTTTCAAATATAATTTCAAGCTTATTTTACCGAATACACTTTTTATTGCAAATATGCAAATTGCCCACCGCCAAAATGACGGTGGGCTTTTGAGTTAATCCTTGACCTGTTTCTTAATCCAATTTTCATAATATTGTTTACCTTCCTCGCTTTGATAAAATTGTTTGATTTCCGATGATAAAAAGAGCGCAAAGGAGGTCAATAATTGCTTGTCAAACTCACACTTAGGAATTGGAGTTTTACAATTTTCCTCCATCAGACACCCTCCTTATCTCGCATCGCGATTATGCTGACGGTCATATTCTTTTTTGACAAGCTTAAGCAGGTATTCCAACATTTCAGCCGGTGTCATGGAGGACGGCACATATTTGCGTATATCGTCCATTGGGATTTTCAGCTTTTCCACCTGATTGGGTTTAATCTCCGCCATAATTTCGGTCACGGTATCGTAGTCAAGTTTGCCTTTTTCAAAAGCGGCGCGCATACGGCGAGACTGTGCGTGGGACGGAAAGCTTTCCGTTTCGTCAATGCGGTCAATGACATCTCTTTGTGCTTCTTCATTTAGAAAAGACAATTCGTAAGCAGGCAGCATTTTCATTTTGCCGCTATCTACATATTCTTGAAGTTCGGGCATTAGATAGGTCAATCGAATTAGGCGCTGCACGGTTCTTCCGCTGTCGGCATCCGAAACACTATCTCGCGACTTGTGGCCACTCTGTCCACAAGTGCGCCCCTGATGAGAAAGTGCGTCCGCTTTCATTCTGTAAGACCGCGCCTTTTCCATAAGGGACAGATTTTCACGCTGACAGTTTGAATCTACCATTAAAATCGTGGCTTGGTCTCGGTCAATAAAATGAACAACCGCAGGGACTTCTTTCATTTCAAGAAGCTCAGCGGCGTGTACTCTGCGGTGTCCGGATATGATTTCGTATTCATCCTGTTTATCCTCAAGCGGGCGGACGATAATGCGGTTTAAAAGTCCGTATTCTTTTATACTCTCAACAAGCTCCGTCATCGACTCATCATCAAGCACCTTGTATGGGTGATCCTCAAACGGGTGAAGCTTTTCAAGCTTAATGTTCATAAGCTTCGGCTTAGGTTCTTTTACTACCTTTTCGGCAGACGTTTTCGTTTCTTTCATAAGGTTTTTCCTCCAAAATTTAATTCCTTTTTGTCTGCCGTTTCTGTTGTAGAAAATTGTGTATATAAAAATATGATTGAAACGGCAGCGTAGTTTTTTCGGTTCATAATTACTGCCTTTCAAAGAATTTGTTTGTGGGTGTTAATTGCCCGTTAAGGTCCACGAATATATAAGCCGGTAAACAATATACTATTTCGTCCTTTCATAAGTTTTTCTTTCAATTTGATATTCCCTGTCAAGTAAATCAATAAGGCGGGGCGACTTATTATAAATCTGCACCGCCCGTTTAAGCTTCTTGCGTAACGGCGTAATGCGCTCGGTTATGGCCTTGCGCTCATCCTTGTACTGTTATTTTCCTTCCGGTGTTTTTGCTCGACGACGCTTGTTATCGGTAAGGGCGCGGCTGCGTTCAAATTTGTTTATTTCCGCTTTAGTTGTGTCAATATAATTTTTGATATCCGTCATTGTATTGAGCTTTTCAGCTTGCAAAAAGCGGTATTCGCTAACATACTTCTTTACATTGCGTACCTCATGCCGCAATTCAACATCTGCAATAGCAAAATCTTTTACTGTCCTTGCTATTTCAAACAATGATAGGATGATATAAAATACCGCGCTGACAAGTACCTTTGACGGATCTTTGGCGTGATCTACGGTAAAATCAAGTTGGTTCATTAGTCTGATAATGGGCGTTCGCTTTGCCTTGTACGGTAAATGAGTGTTCCATTCGTCATAGAAGTAATATTTGCCTTTGTTTTTGGCGAAGCACGCCTCAAGGGTTGTTTCCGTAATCCCGAGGTTTTTAAGTCGCACGGCTCTGTCCCAACCTTTATGCTTAATAGATAAGCGCCGCCAGTCGATAGAGTAGCCGAGTCCCCATAACTGCCGTTCAAATTCCGAGCCGTTCGATGAATACTGTAAGCAATAGTCAATATCCTTTTTCAACATATCACGGTGCGTCATCTGCCCGTTTCTGTGCGCCCAATATTCCTTCTTTTGCCCTTTGCTGTAAAAGTTGCTGTTTTCAAGAACATATAAACCGTGCTCTCGGCAAACCTCATCGGATATCTTTCGCAGCTCCAAATGATCACCGATTTTGTTTTTAAACTTTGAGCCGTCCTTGAATGAACAGGGGTTTACGACGAAGTGACAATGCAGGTTATCCGTGTTCAAGTGGACAGTCACAAGCACTTGGTATCTATCTCCCCACATCTTTCTTGCGGTTTTCTTGCCGATTTCAAATGCTTCTTCAGGTGTGACTTCGCCTGCCTTAAAGCTCTGTATTCCGTGATAGGCAACAACCTTGCCCCTCATACCAAACCGCCGCTGTACGGCTATCATCTCAGTATAGGCGTTTTGCTTTGAGCAGTTGATACCGCCGACAAAAACCTGCCTGTCCGTTTTATTATCGTTTTCTGCGTAGCGTAATGCGGAATATAAATCCTTGTCAAGATATTCTTTCGGTGTGGTTTTATCGGGATTATCGGCGTAGTCAAGCGTAGCCTTTAAGTTTCTGTAGACCGGCCAGAATCCGGTGACTGCCATATTTCATCACGCTCCTTTCCGGGCAACAGCAAAGTTTCAGATATTTCTTTTAGTAGATTGTAAATTTGGTTATTCAGTTTAGAAGAAGTGGATTTATCCTCTAAACTGCCGATTTTTTCAAGCAAAACAAAAAGAGCATCCGGCGGAACCGCTTTCGGTTCGTAGCCTAACGCTCTTTGTCTTACATACTCGGTTGTGGATATCCCGCACTTTTTTGCTTTTGCCGTGATTTTTTTCTTTTCTTTATCCGTAACTCTTACGGATATTCGTGTATCTTTTCCCGTATAGTATCAGCTCCTTTCTCACGGGGGATTGGGGGCTGCACCCCCCAAAAGAGTCAGCCGTTTTCGGCTGTGATTGGGACTTTCGTGGCACACAAAGTCCCTGCTTGCTAAGGTGTGAGACACACCTTAATCTTTAATGATAGTTTTGCTTTTTGATACCCTCATAGGCATTACCTCTTTTCTGAAATTTTATATAATAAAAGACCGACTTTTCAGCCGATCCGATATTATTCCTTTTCGGAAGCGGTTTCCGAAATACATTAAACATCCCAGCTTTTTGCTTTTCTGACGCGCCGTAAATATGCCGCTATTTCTTTCACGGTGTTGCCGTTGTGATAAAATCTTGCTGCCAGCGTTGCCGCCTCCACGATGGTTTCTTCGCTATATCCATCCTGTGCATACATTCGTCCGAGCTGCTCTATAATTTCATCCTTTTGAATACATAAGCACTGACCTATCTTAAAAATTTCTTCAAGATAGGGTATTTCTTTGTGTTCCTCTAAAATTCCGAATACAGCGGCACGGTAGTATTGGTTGACATGAGTTCTGTGCGTGCGCCCGTCAAATATTTCTAAATCTATGCCTATGCCTTCCATGTGGTCACGCTTGTAAACGGTAGGTCTTCCGCGTTTCTTCTTGTTTTCGGAAGCGGCTTCCGAAAATCTTTTTTCTGTGCTTTGTCTGGTTTCGTTCAATTTGATTTCCTCCCGGTTAAAATATTTTTCTTTCTATCCATATACAGTACAAAGCGAAAAACGAAAATTGTTCCTGAGTTTTGAAAAAATTTTTTAGGTTTTTAAAAAATATTTTCGGATATAAAAAACGGCAGTGCTCCTTTCGGGGGAACACCGCCGTAGATTTTTGCTTGTTCAGTTTTCAAAGCCTATGAATTTTTTAAAATCCTTATTCATTATTTTCATCCGCTTGCTGACCGCGCTGTGGGTTTTGTAACCGAGCCGTTTTGCAATTTCTTTTTGTGTAATCCCTTTTTCCGAAAGATAATATATCTCTTTGTCGGTGCTGTTCAGCGTTTTGGCGAACTCATCACGCAGGAATATATACCGCCGTTCTTCCTCGGGGTCATTTGAAAAAAACATTTTTGCGCCTTCAATATCGGTTGTTTCGTCCTCCGATAATTCGCTGAAAAGGAGCGGCGCGCCGAGCTTGGTTTTGCAATGAGTCCACTTGTTGTAAAAGTTTATTTTGTCCTGGTTTAACTGCTCCGAAAAATCTTCGTGCTGCGGAATCTTTTTTGAGATGCCGAAAATTTCCGAAACCTGTTGACCTTGCATAACCGTTTCAATTAGCGTCTCGTCAATCACTCCGGCAACCTTTTCCACAACCGTATGTATTTCATCATCCGTTAGGTCGTCAATTTCCTTACTAACGGATTTTGCATAACAATCAAGCCCCAGCATAACCGGTTCTTCATACATTTCGAAAAACCGATCAATATATTTGCTCAGCTTGTTCGAGTCTGCATAGATTTCAGAAATCTGTTCGGAAAAATAATCCGCGTCGGCGTTCTCCAAAAAGTTTACCGGATAGTCCTTTGAAAAGTTTTTCATCTTTCGGTTTACACCGAGCGGCCGCAAGTTCCCGAGCCAATATTCTCCGAAAATCTTTTTGGCACGAACAAAAATCTCAGATCGTTCACCGTCAAAATCATATTCGCGATCAAGCGTCATATTAGCTGTAAAATCATTTTGCTGAAAAAATGCTTGAAGCTCGGTTAATTGTTCGGGCGTGAATTTTATTTTCTTATCCATAAACCCTATCTCCTCCGATTTTATATGTCTATTATATCACAAGGCACTGTCCAAAAAACAGTGCTTTAATAAATTTTCCTTAAAAATCGCACATTAGCGTTGTCGGCGTATTTTTTTTACAATAAATGTTGACGATTTTTGTTTTCATGCTTTTCGGGTAAAATATTAAAAAATACTCGGAGGTAAATTAAGATGAAAGGACGATATGTTACGGCAAAAGCAATTGCCGAATTCAAGGAACATCTAATCTTAGAGGAAAGGAGCGAAATAACGATTGAAAAATATATCCGTGATGTTAAAGCATTTGCGAAGTATACACAAAACAGTGCCATTACAAAAGAAACCGTAATTGCATACAAAAAGCATTTACAAGAAAATTATGCCGTGCGGAGCGTAAATTCAATGCTTGCAAGTATCAACAGTTTATTAATGTTTTTAGGTTGGCACGATTTAAGGGTGAAATCCTTAAAACTGCAACAGCAAGTATTCTGCCCCGAAGAAAAGGAACTGACGAAAGCGGAATACGCACGGCTTTGCAGAACTGCCAAACGCAAACACAACGAAAGGCTTAACCTTATTTTGCAAACGATTTGCGGCACGGGTATCCGTGTCAGTGAGCTGCAATATATAACGGTTGAGGCGGTAAAACAGGGCGAGGCGGTTGTGAATTGCAAAGCGAAAACACGGTCGGTGTTTATTGTAAAACAACTAAAACAAAAATTGCTCCGCTACGCAGCAGAGCAAAATATTAAAAGCGGGATGATTTTTGTGACGCGGACGGGTAAGCCGATAAGCCGCACGAACATCTGGCGGGAAATGAAAGCGTTGTGTGAAGAGGCAAATGTCAATCCTCAAAAGGTGTTTCCGCATAATCTGCGTCACCTGTTCGCAAGGGTGTTTTACGGAATCGAAAAGGATATTGCCAAGCTTGCGGACATTCTCGGTCACTCAAGCATTAACACCACCAGAATTTATATTATTTCAACCGGAACGGAACACCGTCAGCGTATGGAGAATATGCGGCTGATTATATGAAAAAAGCCACCGAAATCGGCGGCGTTCACATAATACTGATTATGTTGTATCTGAAATGCTCGTAGCTACATTTACCCCACAATATACATAATGAATTATAGCACAAAAACGAGATAATGTAAAGAACGACAGTGATGAAAAGTGCGAAAGCACGAAATTGTCAAGAATTGAACAACACAATAAAGCCTTTTTTAGGGTACAATTTTTGAACCGGAAAACAAGGCTTGGCTTTTTATACTCTTTTATGGCTTGCTGTGTTCCGGCAAGTCTTTTTTATTACCCGATTTACAACATAATCAGTATTATGTCGCAAATTTAGGGGTGAGAAAAGGCGTGACAAAACAAGTTAAATCAAAGCAGAGGGTTGCCGATCACGGCGAAGTCTTTACCGCCGAGCGTGAGGTCAAAGCAATGTGCGATTTAGTCGCACAGGAATGTGACCGAATTGACAGCCGTTTTTTTGAGCCTGCCTGCGGCAACGGCAATTTTCTTGCCGAAATTCTTACAAGAAAACTGGCAACCGCAAGAAGACTTTATAAAAGTAATCCGTATGACTTTGACCGATATTCCGTGCTTGCCGTTTCAAGTATTTACGGCGTTGACATTATGCAGGATAACACCGAGGAATGCCGCAAGCGGCTGTATACCATTTGGGAAAAGGAATATAAATCGGTTTGCAAAAAGCAATGCAATGACGATACTCGCAAATCAGTTAAGTACATTTTAGAGAAAAATATTTTATGCGGCAACGCCTTGACGCTAATGTGCGTTGACGAACACCAAAATGACACCGATATTCCGATAATTTTCCCGGAATGGAGTTTGATGCTCGGGACAAAACTTAAAAGGCGTGATTTTCGCCTTGATGTTTTGCTTAAAGCAAATGAAAAGCCAACACAAAAACAAAGTATGCTGTTCGATACGGAAAACGATATAACCCGTTATTTATCTGAAAACCCCGTTACGGGAGAATATATGGCGGAGCCGATATGCGAATATCCGCCTATAAATTACAGGAGGATATGGGAAAATGGCTGACAGTTTTTTTGATAAAATCTATAAGGATAAAACGCAGCACACGCCCGATGTGCTTTCGTGCCTTGCAAATCTTTCAAACGATGAGGTTTTCACTCCGCCCGATGTAGTGAATAAAATTCTCGATCTTTTGCCGCAGGAATTATTTTGCGACCCGAATACAACATTTTTAGATCCGGCTTGCAAAACGGGCGTATTCCTTCGTGAGATTGCAAAGCGGTTATTGGTGGGGCTTGAAGATAAAATTCCCGATTTACAACAGCGCATAGACCATATTTTTCATAAGCAGCTTTTTGGTATTGCCATTACAGAGCTGACAAGCCTTTTATCCCGCCGAAGTCTTTATTGCTCGAAATATCCCAACGGTCCGTACTCAATCACACACTTTGATGACGCCGAGGGAAACATTCGGTACAGAAGAATAAACCATACTTGGGTGAATGGAAAATGCAAGTATTGCGGTGTATCTAAAAAAACAGCATTGGGAAACGAAAACCGTAAAACAGAATTAGAAACACACGCTTACGAGTGGATACATACTGACAACCCCGAAAGGCTATTAGATATGAAATTTGATGTTATAATAAGTAATCCTCCATATCAGTTAGATGATGGTGGGAACGGTGCAAGTGCAAAGCCAATATATCATAGGTTTATTGAACAAGCAAAAAAATTAAATCCAAGATACTTAACAATGATTATTCCGGCAAGATGGTATGCCGGAGGAAAAGGACTTGATAATTTTAGGAAATCAATGCTTGATGATGAGCAAATATCACATTTAGTTGATTATGTTAATGCCAAAGATTGCTTTCCGGGAATAAGTATCGGTGGCGGAGTATGCTATTTTCTCAGAACAAAAGGGTATGCCGGAAGGTGTCATTACACTAATATCCATGATGGACATACATCCACAGCAATTCGTAGGCTCAATGAATATGAAGTGTTTATACGATATAATGAAGCTATTTCGATAATTGAAAAAGTAAAAGAGCAAAACGAAAAATGTTTTGCTTGCCATGTTGGAGCAAGAAATCCATACGGTCTTTCTTCGTCAGTTAGAGGTGAAAAAGAAACAGGAGAAATTGCGTTATATTCAAGTGAAGGCATTAGTTACATTAAAAAATCGCAAGTCATACAAGGCTATGATACAATTAACAAATATAAAGTTATGATAAGTAAAGTTACAGCTGAACACGCCGGAGAACCCGACAAAGATGGGATGTTGGGCGTTCTTTCCACAACCAAACGACTTGAACCAAATGAAGTATGTACCGATTCGTATCTCATTGCATACGCGAGTGATTCACTCACCGAGGTAAACAATTGCATAGAATACATGAAAACAAAGTTCTTTAGGTTTTTATTATTACAAGCAGTTTCATCTATCAATTTATCAAAAGACAAATTTATTTTTATTCCGGATCAAGATTACAATGTTGTTTGGAACGATAAAAAATTATATGAAAAATATCATCTTTCAAAAAGCGAAATTGATTTCATAGAAAATATGATAAAACCAAAAACCAGAGGTGACAACTAATGGCAGGAAGCATCAGCCTATCCGACATACTGCATAACCGCCCTGCGGTTGTGCCTACAATTTACGGCTACACTCTGCCCGATGTTGCCGACCATAACGGCTACATAAAAATCGGATATACCGACCGTGAAGATACGGAAACAAGAATCAAAGAGCAGTTGCATACCGCTGCGATTCCGTTCAGAATTTTGTTTAAGGAATCCGCAATGCGTTCCGACGGAACTTGCTTTACGGATAAAGATATTCACCGATTACTAAAGCACAAAGGTTTTCGGCAATTAAACGAAGGTGAAGACCGCAACGAGTGGTTTTGCTGCACCGAAAAGGATGCGCTGGACGCCATAGAGGAAATACGCACCGGTATTCGTTTTGAGGGGCAGCGCACTTGGACCTTTTCTATGCGTAAAGAGCAGCAGACCGCAGTTGGAATGGCGAAAAAATATTTTGAACAGGCAAAGGAAGAAGACCCGACCCGTCCGCCTAAATTTTTATGGAACGCTAAAATGCGTTTTGGCAAAACCTTTGCCACATATCAGCTTGCACGGGCTATGGATTTCAAAAAAATCCTGATTTTAACCTTTAAGCCCGCGGTTGAATCAGCGTGGCAGGAAGATCTTACACACCATGTTGATTTTGCCGGGTGGCAATTTGTTTCCAACAAAGAGGCGCGGTTTGACGCAAAGCAGCTTGACGAACAGTTTGAGGCTTGCGATAAAACAAAGCCTATTGTTGTTTTCGGCTCGTTTCAGGACTTGCTCGGCACAAATGACGCAGGCGGCATTAAAGCAAAAAATGAGTTTATACACTCAACCAACTGGGACTTGGTGGTGTTTGACGAATACCACTTCGGCGCGTGGCGTGAAAATGCCAAAAACCTCTTTGAAAGGTTTGACGAGGAAAACGACGATTTTGATATTGAAAAATATCAAAAGGAAGAAGCGGGAAACGCCATTAACGAAACTTTCCTGCCCATATCCGCTTTTCATTATCTCTATCTTTCGGGTACTCCCTTCAGGGCGCTCAATTCCGGTGAATTTTTAGAGGATCAGGTTTTCAACTGGACATATTCGGATGAACAGTCGGCAAAGGAAAACTGGCAAGGTACGGGTGAAAACCCGTATGCGGCACTGCCGAAAATGATTATGCTGACATATAAGGTGCCGGACTCCATTACAAATGTTGCCACAAGCGAGGGCTATGACGAATTTGATATCAACGAGTTTTTCCGTGCCGAATATGAGGAAAAGGGCAAGCCGGAAACCGCAAGATTTGTATATGAGGATTATGTGCAAAACTGGCTGAAAATGATACAGGGCAACTATATGCCCGTAGACGGCTTAAAGCTTGGTGCAGAGCGACCGCCTATGCCGTTTTCGGACACAACACTGCTTAATGTACTTTCACACACGCTTTGGTTTTTGCCGAATGTGGCAAGCTGCTATGCAATGGATAATTTGCTGCGGCAAAAGCAAAACAATTTCTTTGACGATTATAAGGTTATAGTGTGTGCGGGAACAAAGGCGGGTATAGGCATAGACGCATTAGCACCCGTGCTTAACGCCATGGGCGACCCGCTTAAAACAAAGACTATAACGCTATCCTGCGGCAAGCTTACAACCGGCGTTACGGTAAGACCGTGGGCGGGCGTGTTTATGCTGCGCAACTTAAAGTCGCCCGAAACATATTTTCAAACGGCATTCCGTGTGCAGTCGCCCTGGGAAATTAAAGACGAGCACGGCAACCGTGAGGTTGTAAAGCAGGAGTGCTATGTGTTTGACTTTGCTTTAGAGCGTGCGCTGCACCAAATTTCAGACTATTCCTGCCGCTTAAAGGTGGACGATACAAGCCCGGAGCAAAAGGTTTCGGAGTTTATAAGCTTTCTGCCGGTGCTCGCGTTTGACGGGTCATCAATGAACAGAATAGACGCACAGGATATACTGGATATTACATATGCCGGAACATCCGCCACATTGCTTGCAAAACGCTGGCAAACCGCATTGCTTGTGCATGTTGATAATGATACTCTTAAAAAGCTACAGAGCAATCAGGATGCACTGGATGCGCTTATGAATATTGAGGGCTTCCGTTCGCTTAATTCCGAAATACAGACGATTATAAACCGCTCGGAAAAGGTTAAAAAGCTTAAAAAAGAAAAAGGCGACGCCCTTACAAAGGAAGAGAAAAAGGAACTTTCAGAAGACGAGAAGAAAGCAAAATCACTGCGAAAACAGGTGCAGGAAAATTTGCTCAAGCTCGCCGCCCGTATTCCGGCGTTTATGTATTTAACGGACTACCGTGAGCAGACAATAAAGGATGTTATAACGCAGATTGAACCGGAGCTTTTCAAGAAAGTAACGGGGCTCTCGGTTAAAGATTTTGATATTCTCTGCTCCATAGGCTTATTCGACCCCGAAAAGATGAATCAGGGAATTTTCGGTTTCCGCAAATATGAAAATTCAAGCCTTTCCTACACAGGAATTGACAAGCACGAAGGTGAATCAGTTGGCGGCTGGGATACGGTACTCCGCCGTGAAGAATACGAGGCGCTTTATTCAAAGCAGCAGGCAACCATTGCCGATTTAACAGAGGCAATTAGCCCCACCGACACTAAAGCGGCAAATATTCAGCCCAAAACAAACGATACAGTGCATAGCGTAGGGGCAGGCTACAAGCCTGCTACCACCTCGCAGCCCGCCCCCGAAAAAGATTGGGACAAAATTCTTGCTCCCGTAAGTGTGGGAACTGCAGTAAAACACAAGACTTTCGGCGAAGGCACCGTTGTTTGGATGGACAAGGCTAAAAAGTACATCCGCGTTAAATTTGCCGCGGGTGAAAAACAGTTCATCTTCCCCGATGCCTTTATAGGCGGATTTTTGAGCGTTGAGTAAAAACATCCCATTCGTGCTGTTTATGGCACGAATGGGATGCTTTCTTAATAAATCACTGTCATTATTAGAGTATAAACACCATATTAAAACTTTATATTTTCATAGGATCATATTTAATCTCATTAACTCTATAAACATCTACGGAAATGCACTTGAATAACTCTGGATTGAAAATCGCAAGATTATACCCTGCAGGATGCAATGTGCTTCTATACTCGATACCATCGTATTCAGGACCATCTTCATAAGAAATAGATTGAATAAAATCAGTTATATATTGAGTTGGGAGATAATCCAATACACTATCGCTACGCCGCATAGTTTTTCCCATTTCATCATTAATTTTATTCAATAAATCTCTGTTTATAATATACTGAAGAGCGCTTAGTCCCTCTGTAACTGGGCTAATTTGATTAATCAGTTTGAAATCAACTACTGTAATATCTTTTTGTAATTCAAAACAACCAACCGATACAAAATCGAAAGCTCCCGCTCGGGTTTCATAAATGGTGGTGAGAAAATCATCTGCAAGATAAAGTCTTCGGATACCCGCAGAATTAGCGCGTCCATCTGATACTATGTCTGCCTTTGGCGCTCCCATATCAATTGGCTCAAACCCCTTTTCGGAAGATATGCGCGCGCGGTAAAATTTAGTACCTTTTTTATACGGTTTCCTTATGTATGAACAAAATTTTTCTAAAATATCAGTATTCATATAACCTGTATGAAACCTATTTTGATGTTTTAGGGAAAAAACAAAATCATCCCATTTATATCCTCTTAGGATTGAATTTTCGGTAATAGAAGTGGTATCATCAATTTGAGCATTTATTATCGGAGAGTCAAACAGTTCGGGAGTTTCAGAGTAAAGGTCCGAAGACAATTCAACCAAAATATTGTATATCTGTTCCTCAGATAATTTATTAAAAAATCCCCAGCTTTTTGAAAATTCGGATTTTAAAAATGTTTGTTTTGATGCCGGAACTTTTTTTGAAAGACTTGAAACAGGCGAATAAAGATTTATGATTTTATCAAAAATACCGCTTAAATAACTATCTTTATTGGAGTCGTAAATATAGCACTCTGTCTTACCGCAAAATTGACATGTACCCTTTTTTCCATAGGATTCAATTCTTGTTTTAATTTCCGCATCAGAAAAGCAATCACTACAAACAATCATCTCAGTTATCCTCTAAAAACTCACCGATTAATTCCAGATGATGCATAATAGACAGCTTTTTTACAACACCAAGACCGGGATACGCTCCTGAATTATACAACTCTTCAAAGCCTCGCATTCCTTCTGTAGATAATTTTTTTTCTTTGTTCCACATGACCAATTTTGAGACAGCCTCATAGAACTTATTAGCAGGGTCACTTATATCATCATTGCTGTCAGAAACAAAGTGCCTTATGCGCAATTCTTTGTCATCATCAAAATACACAATATGTATTGCTACTGCATACGGGGCAAAACCACTGTCTTGATACTCTTTGCCAACAATTGAATAATCTGAAAAGCCAAAATAACCATCGTCTTTAAAATAAATATGGTCATCTGAAAAAAATTGATCTACGTTTTTACGATAATCATTGTTTCTATCTTTTTTTATTGGCTCAAATCTATCCGTAATCATTATTCTACTTCCACGAATACGTCTAAAAGATGCATCATATGGCACAACACCATATTTGAATGTTTTACCGAAGACATTTTCATAATCGGAAATAAAACTACGATCCGAAAATATTGCAAGTATTTCGGCTGGAGAAACACCTGAGTTAATTAGGTGGTCATATGTTGTCTTCGAGTCTTTTGCAGCTAAGACCGCATTAATTACTGCACTACTGCTAATAATCCGAGAAAAGAATTCGTTTAATTTTTTCCCCGTTTTATCTTTTTGTGCATCCGCATATAGTGAGCCAACTTGAGGATTAGAGATAACCGCAATTTCATTGTTGCTTTTTTCACATGCAGAGATTGTGCTTAGTATTGTCGCCGAAAGCTTTACTGGTTCTATAATAGGAATGACACACTTTCTAAGCTTTCCTTTCTCAGCTAATTCTCTAACGGCAATTAATTCAAATTGCCTACCTCTTAAATATGGGAAATACAACTACTTCACCCCTTAAAATTTGATTTTAAAAAGTCAAACAAATAATTATAATCTTGTTCTTTAAACTTCGCGAAATAAATCAGAGATTTTAATTCGTAAGGAACACTACTGTAATTAGCAATTTCAATGCGATTGCGTTTCTTTAGCTGTTTTATAAATGCGGGATAAGATTTTGATATATCAATATCACAAAACATTTTTTTGCATTCACTATAGTATTTTACCGGAGGGACTTTCGGCAATTTCGTATAAAACTGCATCAGCACAGATTCGTACTCGTCTTTATTCATAACCTTGAATATTTCTCCCGAGTTTAATTGCTTAGTATGGGGTTGTGGTTCTTTTACAGCGCTTATTTGATTACGGTTTGTCATCAAGTATATCCCCACAGGTGTATCATTTAATAATTTCTGAATTGTACTCTTACTTTTTTCATCAGTAAGAACAGCAACATGATCAAAGGCTTTATAATAATCTTCTAATTGGCTTTCTAATCTCTCAAATGTATCAAGTGCAGTTTTGATTTCGTAAACAACAGCCTTGCCATTAATCAAAATAAAATCTGCCTTGGATTTCCCGATTGGGATTTCAGTAAGTGCCGTTGTAGTGGTTGGCTTATGAACGCCCAGCAAAAGTTTGTTCAATAACGTGTTTTTATAGAAATACTCGTTTCTATAATTTCTTTGCATATAACTATAAATCTCTGAGATTATTTCCCCATTGTCTTTGCTGTCAGGATTTTGTATATATCGTTTAACCACATATGCATAAGTATCAGATTTTAAAGGATAATACAGCAAATCTCTAAAAGTCGCTTGGGTAAACATTCGGTTTAGTGCTATGCTTGTTTTATTCAACGTTTACCCCCCCATCATCAAATAATTACACATAATTATTATATACCATTCGCGCCGAAAATGCAATGACTTCTTTGTGACGTTTGATTCGTATACATTGTGTTGTTTCTAACGAATATGACGTTTTATTCACTGATGAAAGCTAAAACTTTTTATTGAAAACGGGTGAGAGCGATTGCATTAAATAAATACAATCGCCCCAAGATAAATCTCATTTGAATATTATTTCACTGTTTACGATCTCAATAACTCGATTTCGTATGCTGTTCATTTTGCCGGTCCAAGCCATTTGGTCGGCGGCTTTTAACTGCTCGGTAACACCCTCTGCCGCAGCCATCTGATTTACCAATAGCTCGAACATTTCCTCAGCCTGACGGTCAATATCGGCAAGATAACTGTTTAACTTACCACTGATTTGCAAGCTTGACAAAGTAATTTGTTTGTTGCGGCGTAGATACTCGTGATGACGCCGCCCCCATATGCCGATTGGCTTCTGTTCTTCCCACAACTCGTCATCTCCGGCGATAAGGTAATAATCACCGACCAACTCATATTTCATCCCCGTGCGTTCATCCGTAATGTATTTTTCCATAAAAAATTCCTCCTTGCAATGAACATTGTACCGCAAAGGAGGATAAAATAAAAATGTGCGTTCAGACAAAAACGCTGCCGTAGGTAATCCTACGGCAGCGTTTGCTTTTGTATCAGATTTCAACTCTTGTTACAAAATAGCCTTTGAAAAACAAGGTGTTCGTCCAATACCTGTTTGGTGGAGGCGAGGAGAGTCGAACTCCTGTCCAAAAATCAATCCATACCGGCATCTCCGAGCGCAGACATTTCTTTAAATTCCCTCACACAAGCGTTAAATGTCAAACTCGTGTGTTCGGTAGCTCCGAAGCAGTGATACGGGCAGGAGCAAGCCCGTATTCACTTTAACCGCTTAAATGACACCCTTACCGGATCGCGGTGCTTCCGGGTCGGATGAGCAGCCTAAATCAGGCTGCTAAAGCAACTTTATTGTTGTCAGTTAATTTTGTTTGCGGATTTTATAGCGGTTCCGCACCGCTGCTCGCTTCCGATACTTCAAAATCCCTGTCGAAACCTTTACGCCCCCGAATATATAATACGCCGAAACGGCGGTATTATCTGTTTTGTTCTTTCAGCGCTCTGTCAATTGCCCTTGCGGCGTCGCGCTTTGCTGCCGTTTCGCGTTTATCGTGCAGCTTTTTGCCCTTGCAAAGCCCCAACTGCACCTTGACAAGCGACCCCTTGAAATAGAGCGACAACGGAATAAGCGCCAGCCCTTCCTGTTTTACCGCGCCTAAAAGCCGCATTATTTCGCGTTTATGGAGCAGCAGCCGCCTGTTTCTTGACGGGTCTTTATTAAAAATGTTTCCGTGCTCATAAGGGCTTATATGCAGCTGCTTTATTATCATTTCACCGCCGTCAACACTGCACCATGCGTCCTTCAGGTTGGCGCCGCCCTGACGGATAGACTTGATCTCCGTGCCGGAAAGCTCAATACCGCATTCAAAGCTTTCAAGCACGAAATATTCGTGAAAAGCTTTTTTGTTGGTCGTTATTGTTTTTGTGTTTTCCATTTGTGCGCCTCCCGTCAGCCTGATTTCAGTATAACACAGCCTATAAGATGTTTCAAGTGAATATTGTAGAAAAAAAGCGAACGTCTGCAAAAATACAGGCGTTCGCTATGTTTTGACATTTATCAGTCCTCGGCAATTGCCTCTACGGGACATCCGGCAGCGCAAGCTCCGCAGCTGCAGCACTTGTCAGCGTCTATCTCGTAATGCTCAGCACCCTCGGAAATAGCGTCGCAGGGACATCCGGCAGCGCAAGCTCCGCAGCTGATGCAAGAATCGGAAATAACATAAGCCATCAAAAACACCTCCATAGCCTGTTTTACTTATTGTAACAATATTCGACCGAAAAAGCAAGTAAAATATTATCCCAATTTGTACAATTATTTATTCTTCTTCCCTTTTGGGGCGCTTTTTAAAGCGTGAAAGCTGCTTTACCTCGTCGCGGTGTATCTTAAACGGCAGCGAATCGCTGTCGGTAAGCCGCACGGTAAGGTAACCGGTTATAAGGTTTACATCCACCACCGTGGCGTTGCCCTCGGGCGTTTTAACCGTTGCGCCCACGCCCGGAGTTAAGGAATTAAGGTACTCGTATGCGTCCTGCTCGTATTTTAAGCAGCACATAAGTCTGCCGCAGCTGCCTGAAATTTTGGTGGGGTTAAGCGAAAGCCCCTGTTCTTTTGCCATTTTAATTGAAACCGGCTGAAAATCGTTTAAAAACTGCTTGCAGCAGTAGGGTCTGCCGCAAATGCCGAGCCCGCCGAGCATTTTCGCCTCGTCGCGCACGCCTATCTGGCGCAGCTCAATGCGGGTGTGGAAACGCGCCGCCAAATCCTTTACCAGTTCGCGGAAATCCACCCTGCCGTCGGAAGTGAAGAAAAACACTATCTTATTGGCGTCAAAGGCGTACTCCACCTCTACCAGCTTCATATCAAGCCCGTGCGCCGAAATCAGCTCCTCGCAAATTCCGAACGCCTCTTTTTCTTTCCTTTTGTTTTCTTCCCTGTGCGCCATATCCTTTTCGGTCGCCTTGCGAATAACCTTTTTAAGCGGTTTCACAATAGCTTCCTTCGGCACTTCGTGGTTGGCAGCGCTCACCGTTCCTATTTCTATGCCGTTCTGGGTCTCTACAATAACATATTCGCCCTGTTCGGCTTTAATTCCGGCGGGGTCAAAGGAATACGCCCTGCCGTTCTCTTTAAATTTTACGGATATAATTTCTTTCATATACTCCTCCGTTAGCTTATTTCGGTTGCTTTGCATACAAGCGCGCTGAAAAGCAGGCTTAAATTAACATTCGTTGCAAGGCTCTGTTCAAAACCGCCGAGCGCGGTGTAAAAATCGGACAAGGTGCGCGCCGTCAGCGAATTTGAAAGATTTTTTTTAAGCGCTGCCGCCGTGCAAAGCTTTAATTCCTTTAAAAACGCGTCCGCCTCGGTACGGCTTTTTTCAAATTTCGCAGCTGTTTTCAGCATTCCGAGCTCATCCGACGAAAGCATAAGCTTTATAAATTCCTCCGCCGCCGTTGCAGCACCCGAAGAACCGCCCGAAAGCAGGTTCAGCGCCGCCCCTATATTTCCGCCGCTTTCCTTAAGCGCGGAGCTTATCTGCTCGGCGGTATAATTCATGCTTGCCGCCATGTATTTTTCCGCCTCGGAAATTTCCGGGGGAGAAAGCGATAAAACGGTGCAGCGGGAAACTACGGTGTCAAGCAGCGCCGCCTTATTTTCGGCAATAAGAATAAACAGCACAGAGCCGGGCGGCTCTTCAAGCACCTTTAAAAGCGCATTTTGCGCCTGCTCGTTCATAGTGTCCGCCATATCTATTATAAAAACGCGGCGGGCGGACATATGCGGCTTTACGTACGCCTCGCTCCGCAGCGCCCTTATTTGCGCTACGGTTATGTTTTTCTTGCCGTCCTCGGGGGCTACCGTCCAAATATCGGGGTGCGTGCCCGCGTGCTCGAGCCGACAACCGCGGCACTCGCCGCAGGGCTTGTTTTCGCCCTCGCAAACGGCGGCGCGGGCTATGAACGCAGCCAAGGTGTGCCTGCCTGTGCCCTTATCTCCCTCTATAAGTATCGCGTGGGGCAACCTCCCGCTTTCAACAGCGGCTGTAAGCGCTTCGCGTATTCTCGCATTGCCTGCAAGCGGAAAGCTCATAGCACAAAACCGACCTTTTTCATTGCCTTGAAATAGGTCTTGCGGGCAATATGCTCGGCTTTTTCAGCACCATCCCTGTAAAGGCGCTCAAGCTCCTTTTTATCGGCTATTATCTCATCATGGCGCTGTTTTATGGGCGCTAAGGCATCAGCCACGGTTTCACCCACGGCAAGCTTGAAATCGCCGTAGCCCTTGCCCTCAAATTCACGCTCTACCTCTGCGGTCGATTTACCCGTAACCGCCGAATAGATGGTTATAAGGTTGGAAACGCCGGGCTTATCATCCGACATTCTTATTTCCGAGCCGGAATCGGTAACGGCGCGTTTGAATTTACGAATTATCGCGTCGCGGTCGTCAAGCAGCGCGACCCAGGCGTTTACGTTATCATCCGATTTGGACATTTTTTTCTCCGGGTCTTGGAGCGATTTTATTCTCGCGCCCGCTTTCGGTATGTACCCCTCCGGCACGGTGAAAACGTTGCCGTAAATATTGTTGAAACGAACGGCAATATCGCGCGCTATCTCAAGGTGTTGCTTCTGATCCGCTCCCACCGGCACAAGATCGGGCTGATACAGCAATATATCCGCCGCCATAAGCACGGGGTATGAGAAAAGTCCCACGTTTATATTATCGGGGTGCTTTTTGCTCTTATCCTTAAACTGGGTCATTCTTGACATTTCGCCGAACTGGGTATAGCAGGAAAGCAGCCAGGAAAGAGCCGCGTGCTCGGGCACCTGCGACTGAATAAAGACGGTATTTTTCTCGGGGTCTATACCGAGGGCTAACAGCATTGCGTATGTGGAGTATATCTGACTGCGCAGCTTTGCGGGCTCTTGCCGCACGGTTATTGCGTGCAAATCCGCAACGGCAAAAAAGCAATCAAATTCCGATTGCATTGCCGCCCAGTTTTTAAGCGCGCCGAGATAATTGCCGAGGGTTAAAAGTCCGCTCGGCTGTATGCAGCTGAGAACGCGTTTTTTAGCGTCGGTCTGATTATTTTCACACATATTCATTCCGCCTTTAAGCATTAGATTATTCGTAATATTTATTTTAGCACATTTTGCGAAAACTTACAAGTTTTTTTAGCGCCGCGTCTTATTATGTTATTTCGTCAGCCTAAGGAATAAAAATCCTCGTTACAGTTGCCGAATTTCCGCAATAGAAAAGCATCGATTTTTTCATTGTGCTCAGGTACTACAAGGAAATCGCAGCCTTGGGTATCGGTTTCGGTTTTTTCGGGATCATCACTGCCGATACGTACAATTTTTCCGGTATTAAAGACATATCGCGCTGCAAAATATCTGTAGCCGGACCTATCAAATTCCCATATAACGGCATATGATTTTCCTTCGGGAATATTTGCGGCGTATCTTTCAAAAACAGAATCGAGTATTTGCCGATCGCTGCCGGTATATGCGACTTTTTTAAAATAATTCAGACTTGGGGTGAGTACCGACCAAATTACACATGAAACAACAATGGTGTATATTGTATTTAAAATTGCAGCCTTTAACTTTACATATGACAAAGAAATACCTAAAGAATGATAAAACTCTGCCATAAATATCCACAAAATTCCTGCCGCAAATGTTAATACAGTTGTATGATACCGTTCATAGCTTGCAAGATTTGAGGCTTCACTGTTCGGCATTGAAAAAATATACATAAAATAGTTGCCAAGCTGATAAAAAAGATATGAGCCTACGATAAGAACCGTTGTCTCGCTGTATAACGACGTTTTTATTTTTAATACTTTAAGAATTATTACAGCCGCAAGCAACACAATAAGAATAATAAAAAATGTATTATTTAAGGAAAAGACTTTATTTAAAAATGAATTTGAAATTTGTGATACCAATTCCGGAGTTTTTTCGGAAAAAATTTTTGAATAGTTTTCAATAGACATAGAGTGCTTTGCCGACATACCCCCCGGAAAAGCGAAAGCGACATGCTTCTTCCAAAGAAACATAACGATAAACGGCGAAAGCAGAGACATAATATTTATAGGTGATAAAAGCGTTTTTAATTTGCCGAGTTCAGCAACTCTGTATATATAGTATACAGTGATGATCGCCGCAAAGAATACTCCGCTGTTTTTTACGGTGACCGAAAATATGTTTATCGGTATAAGCACGAAAAGCTTTTCATTGATATTTCCCCTGTAAAATAAGCACACGGCAATACCGGCAATACCCGAAACCGACAAAAGCGTATCCACCAAAATTTCCGAGTTGATGTTTACTCCGTTTTTGCAGAACAGAATACAAAAAACGGCAACCGAGCAGGATAAATATTCTAAGAGACTTTTCTTTTTGCAAAACACGAACAAGCTGCCCGCAAAGCAAACCGTTGCAATTTGCTGCACCCAAATATAAAACCATTCGCCGTGTATGTCGGTTATTTTCGAAAAATAATAAATCAAAGAGGCGCTGCCGAGCGGATATGAATCAAAATATATAACGGAATCTTCAAAATTCGGAAAGCGGTTTTTCGTTACAAGAAGGCGAACCGCCGTGCCCCAATGGCTGAAATCGTCATAAGCGGTAAATTCTACTCCGTAGGTGAAAAAAAGCAGGGCTGCCAAGGAAAGCGCACAAATAACCGTACCGGCGGTGATAAGCCCGGCGGGATTGTATTTGCGTTTTACCGAAATAATACCGAGTATGATTCCCGTAAGAAAAATAATAGTTGCGGTCTCCGACATAATATTCAAAAGTCCCGCAAGAAAAATAACTGAGCCGAAAAGACTCAGTATAACAGGCAAAACAAGCTCGGCACGGAGCTTTAGCCTTGATAAAAAATATTGAGCATACCCATATATCGATAAAAGAAGCAAAATTGACCGAACCGCTTTTAAAATCATTTTTTTCTCCCTTAAAATATCATAGTATTGAGTATAACACAGTATTCTAAGGCTGTCAACAATCGGCGGATCTTATACGACCCTGCATTTGAACTGTCGCCGACGGCAGCATTTCTGCCCGTCCGGCGTATTGTCTATGCGTTTCTTTTAAAGCCCTCGCCGAGAACCTCGCCCGCCTCGCCCACTATTATAAAGGCGTTTTTATCGCAGCTTGTGGCAAGGCGGCAAACCGCCGCCACTTCGTTGCGCCGCACTGTACACATAAGCATCTGCCTTTTTGTGCCGGTGTACGCGCCCGTTACGTCAAGCAGGGTCACGCCGCGGTTGATAAGCGACATAATACTGTCGGAAAGCTCCTTTGCGTTATCGGTTATAACATAAATTATTTTACCCCTGTCCGCGCCGTAGAGTATCAAGTCCATAACACGGGAGGAGGCGTAAATGGCTATTACCGCGTAAAGCGCGCTTTCCATATTTTTATAAACCAGTGCGGAAAGCCCCACCAGCGCCGCGTCCGCCGCGAGCATAAGCCTGCCTACGGTAAGGTGCGGAAATTTGCGGTTTATAAGCTTTGCCACTATATCGCTGCCGCCCGTTGTAGCGCCCCGCAGCATAAAAAGGCTGATTCCCAGCCCCATAAGCAGCCCGCCGAAGAGAGCCGCTAAAATAGGGTCTATCTTCATTTTTGGCATAAAAAGCCCCGAAATATCAAGGGTCAGCGACATTACAGCCGTTGCAACGGCGGTTTTTGCAATAAAAATTCCGCCGAACTTAATAAATCCCGCCGCAAGCAG
The DNA here is from genome assembly GCA_934486705.1 of uncultured Eubacteriales bacterium. Lineage (GTDB taxonomy): Bacteria > Bacillota > Clostridia > Oscillospirales > Acutalibacteraceae > UBA737. The sequence continues at coordinate 10,740 of CAKSQS010000009.1, read as the reverse complement.
CGGAATATTAAGAATAAACACCACCGTACCTATCGGCAGCGAAAACAGATAATTAAGAATAGTTGCAATACCCGTAAGCCCGCCGGGGGATATTTCGTTTTCCGTTAAAAAAAGCAAGACCGCCACGGAGTAGATCATACCGCCCGCAATGTAAAAAATAAGGTCGGTCAAAAAGGAGAAAAGCTGTTTTCTTTTCATACATATTCCCTCCGAAAATAAAAGCTTTCAAATATTTTTCCCTTTTTAAAGAAAATATATTTAACTTATTTTGCATTATTACATATTATGATATTGAAGATAACGTGTTGCCCCGGCGATACGACTTCAATTATTCTACAGGAGGCAATTTTTATGGCAGATTTAAAAAACGGCTGCCCGCCCGAAAACGGTACGTTTAAGGAAGCCGTATGCGTAGACGCCGGCAGAGTGTACGATTCCTGCTGCGACCGCGATTGTCTGGAGGATCTTCGCTGTTTCTTCTTACCCGAGGATCAGGGGCTTATAAGCAACGCGATAAGCGTGAGATTACGCTCGGCAGAGGTACTTAATGTTTTCATTGACGTTGAGCCGGTAAACTTCAACAAGGGCTTTTATTCCTGCGATCTTACTTTCTTCTTCCTGCTCGACTTCGACGTTTACACCGCTCCCCATTCCTGCCCGCAGTGTATAAAGGGTATCTCCTCTTACTCGAAAAAGGTCATACTCTTCGGCAGCGACGGCAACGTAAAGGTATTCTCCAGCCGCGACCGCGAAGACGGCGACTGCGACACAAGCGCGCGCAGAAGCACAAATATGCCGAAATGCGTTGTTCAGGCGGTTGACCCGATTCCGCTTTCGGCAAAAATTTGCGAAATTCACGATTGCTACGAGAATGTCCGCTGTATTCCCAAGTGCATATGTGACTGCATAGGCGGCAACGTTGTTACCGACCTGCAAAACGGCACACCGACGGTTTACGTCACCTTAGGGCTTTTCACAATAGTTCAGCTTATAAGAAACGTTCAAATGCTGATACCCGTATACGATTTCTGCATACCCGAAAAGCAGTGCGACGACTCAACCGACCAGCCCTGCGATACTTTCAGAAAAATAAAATTCCCGACCGACGATTTCTTCCCGCCGCGCCCGTGCGACGCCGATACCGACTGCTGCGGCTGCCAGAGAGCGGAGCAGTAGCAACCGATAAAATTACTGTGCAAGCGCATATAGTGTATGTCTAAAAATATGCAAAATTTGCAGAAAATAAAAAATTGCGCAGTAAGGGTTTCCAAAGGGAAGTTTGTCCCTTTGGCTGTTTAGGAGGGTTCGGGAACCCGGTCTGAAGGGTTCCCGACGGTTCTTTTCCCCATTTCTGACCGTACAGAAATGGGGGGAAAAGCGCGGCATAAGCGCATAAAATGTCATTTAAAATATCGAGTGAATAACTGACTAATTTTTTAAAATCGGCGATATATCAAGCTTATCAAAGCCTTTAAAGAAATCCGCTATTCCCGCTATATCCTTTTTAATACCGCCCGTAATGCGGCTTTCAAAGTTTATGGGCATAACCGGGTCGTGAACGCTCAGCCGCAGCAGGAAAAATCCGTTTTCGGTGGATATTCTCACGCCCTCGCGGTCATCGTCGGCGGTTTTGTAATCGGGTCTTGCTTCTGCGTATTCGCGCAGTTTTTTTATAACCGTTTCGCCGTATTCTCTGAAATCCTCCGCCGTTATATTAAAGCGGAACTCGGCTTCCTCGGCGGGCATTTTAAGCGGCGCGAGAATTTTTTCAATATTGCGCCCGCGCGCTAATTCTATTACTATTTTGGTAACTAAATACGCGCCGTCGTCAAGAAAATAGTTTTCCCTTAAAGCCGCGTGACCCGAGGTCTCTATGGCAAGCGGGCAGTTTATGCCGTCGCGGCATAGCTCAATTGCCTTGTTTATAACGTTTTTATAGCCGCGGCGGTAGCGGTAGTGTGTATCGTTAAGGGTATTTTCAAGGTATTCGCGCAGCCCGTCGCTCGTTACGGAATCGGTAACTATGGTAGCGCCGCCCTTTTCGCCCGACACCATATATGCTGCAAGCGCTATAAGGCGGTTGCGGTTTATTTCCTCGCCGTCAGCCCCCACGCAGCCCGCGCGGTCAACGTCGGTATCAAAAATAATGCCGAGGTCGGCGTTATTATTCTTAACCGCCGCGCATATGCTCTTCATAGCGTCCTCGTTTTCGGGGTTGGGTATGTGGTTCGGGAACATTCCGTCAGGCTCTAAAAACTGGCTGCCCGATATATCCGCGCCTAACTTTTTAAGCACATCCGTAGCGTAAAATCCGCCCGCACCGTTGCCCGCGTCCACCACTATTTTATATCCCGCAAGCGGCTTTTCCTCTTCCGTTTTGCCCACCGCGTCGCATATCATTTTGCGCAGCCTTGCGGCGTATTTTACCATATAATTCAGCTTTACGGTAACGCCCGCGCGGTTGCATATAATTTCCTCGCCCTTATCGGCAAGCTTTACAATTTCGGTAATATCGGGCGAATCAAGCCCGCCCGCGGGGGTGAAAAATTTCAGCCCGTTGCGGTCAAACGGGTGGTGGCTTGCCGTTATCTGAATTGCGGCGTCGGCTTTTAAATCCACCGTGGTCATAAACATTGCGGGGGTAGAGCAAAGCCCGCAGTCTATTACCGATATGCCCGCGTTAATAAGCGCGCTTATCACCTGCTTTGCTATTTTTTCGCCGGTTATTCTTGAGTCCCTGCCCACCGATATTGTAAGCTTTGAGGGGTCTTTATCGTATTTATTTATGTACCAGCAAACAAACGCGGCGGTAATATCGTAAACCGCTTCGTCGGTAAGGTTTACCTCTTTCCCGCCTAAGGGCGAGGCTACGCCCCTTATATCCGTGCCGCTTTTCAGTGAAATGTAACTCATAATATTAAAACTCCTATCCGAAAAAATACCCGGCTGAAAAATAGCCGATTATAATAAGTATTACGGCGGACGCCGTGTAAAGCATCGCCTTTAAAAACGCGGTTTTTCCGCTGCTTAGCATATTTATCACCCGGTAACAGTGTTCCCGAATACATAAAATTTATTTATCGGAGGCAAACGAATGACGGTATACAGGCTGGCAGGCGATAAAGTAAGAATAGCCCTTTCCGACAGCGAGGTGCTCTCGTTTTTCGGAACATACGAAAAATTTGCCTCTTTAAGCGGCGGCACGCGGCTTGCCGTGAGCCTGCTGCTTAAGGAAAGCCTTGAAAAATACAGCGATATTTTGGGCGACGACCTGCTTGTTGAAATAAAGGCAAGAAAATCCGCCGGGTGCGTTATTACCGTATCCCCCGCCGGCGGCAGAGAGCGCGGCAAGGGCTGCGTTATGCTCATTTTCCCCGACAGCGAAAGTATGATAAGCGGCATTAAAAGGCTTTATTTGCGCCGCCTGCCGCGCGGAAAAAGCAGCCTTTACCGCCTTAAAAACAGCTACCGCCTTGTCATAACTGGGCACAGCCGCGATTTTTATTTTATGAGAGAGTTTTGCACCGTTAAAAATGCGGGCGAGCCCGAAATTGCCTATGCCGAAGAATACGGCAGGCTGCTCTGCAAGAATACCGCCGTTGAAACCGTGGGCAAGGCTTTTTCTAAAGATTTTTAAGGGTTGCCACCGCCTTGCCCATATCCTCTGCCGAGAATACGCAGCTGCCCGCAACAAGCACCGTAGCGCCCGCGCTTACCGCAAGCGGCGCGGTTTCGTAATTTATGCCGCCGTCAACCTCTAAATCAACGCTTAACCCCTGCTTTTTTATTTCGTCCCGCAGGGTAGAAAGCTTATAAAGCGCCGAGGGCATAAATTTTTGCCCGCCGAAGCCAGGCTCAACCGACATTACAAGCACCATATCGCAAAGCGGCAAAAACTCAAAAATCTCCTCGGGCGCAGTGCCCGGCTTTATTGTAAGACAAGCCTTGCAGCCGCGCTCCCTTATCTCGGTAAGGGTGGCGCGCACATCGCTGCCCGCCTCGTAATGAAAGCCCAAAATATCCGCAGCCTCGGCAAACTGCTTTATATACCTGTGCGGGCGGTCTATCATAAGGTGCACATCCAGCGGCAGCGAGGTATGCTTTTTTATCGACTTTATAACCGGCACGCCGAACGAGATGTTCGGAACGAAAATACCGTCCATAACGTCAAGGTGCAGCATATCCGTGCCCGCGTCCTCTAACCTTTTAATATCGTCTTTAAGCGTAAGAAAATCCGCCGTTAATACCGACGGTGAAATTTTAACCGACAATTCTTTCACCCCTATACATATATAATATATTTTAACCGCAATACGGCTCATTGTCAATGAAAATGAAAATACAAGTGAAATCTGTCGAACTAAAAAAAATATATAAAGTTTATCAGCGGTATATACAGGCAATAATTTTAGTGAGTATTACGGAGGTGCCGATATGTATAAAAACAAGGTCATAATTTGCGGAGTGGATACCTCAAAGCTGCCGCTTTTAAAGGAAGCGGAAAAAACCGTGCTGCTTAAAAAATGCGCCGTGGGCGATAAGGCGGCGCGCGAGGAGCTTATAAACGGCAATCTGCGGCTTGTTTTAAGCGTTATTCAGCGGTTTACGGGCAGGGGCGAAAATCTTGACGATTTGTTTCAGGTTGGGTGCATAGGTCTTATAAAATCGATAGATAATTTCGACGTTACCCAAAACGTGCGCTTTTCCACCTACGCCGTGCCTATGATAATAGGCGAAATACGCCGCTATTTGCGGGATAACAACTCAATAAGAGTAAGCCGCTCCATAAAGGACACGGCGTATAAGGCTATGCAGGTCAAGGAGCGGCTCTCCGCCGAAAAGCAGACCGAGCCCACCGTTCAGGAAATAGCGGCGGAATTGGGGCTGCCGCAGGAAGAGGTGGTAATAGCGCTTGAAAGCATTGTAAGCCCCATTTCGCTTTACGACCCCGTTTATTCCGACGGCGGCGACACGATATACGTGCTCGACCAGGTGGGCGACAATAATGACGACTCAAACTGGCTTGACGAAATAGCGCTGAAAGAGGCAATTAAAAACCTTAACGAGCGGGAAAAGCATATTTTGTTTTTGCGGTTTATGCAGGGCAAGACTCAAATGGAGGTCTCCGAGGAAATAGGCATTTCGCAGGCGCAGGTATCGCGGCTTGAAAAGAGCGCGCTTAAAAGAATTACCGAAAAATAAAGCCGCAAAAAAGGCTCCCTTCTTTTCGGCTTTGCCGAAACAGAGGGGAGCTGTCAACGAAGTTGACTGAGGGGTATTCTTCGGTCTGTAACAACCCCTTCGTCTTTGCCCGAGGCAAATCAGCGCCCCAAGCCTTTAGGGAAGAGGGCCGCGCGTATGCATGGCGAGGGGATTTTTTTGGTACACCACTCAATTAAATGGCTATTTTTTTGCTAAACGCTTTTTCAGGGCAATTAAATCAAGTATGTTTAGCTTGCCGTCGCCGTTGGGGTCACACTCGGCGGTTTTGTTTGAAAGCAAAATACGCTTAAGATATGTAAGGTCGGTTGCGGAAACCGCGCAATCAAGGTCAATATCAAACGGCACATCACTTTCGGCAATGCCGCAATCTATGCATTCCCCGTCAATGAAAAGGTGTCCGTTTTTCGCAAAACCTAAAACAAAGTAGGTTTCACCGCAGGTAAGGCATTTGTAATAATCGCCGTTATCCTTTGTGCAGGTTGCGTTTTGGTGCTTTACCAATTCGCCTTGCTTGTGTCCCTTTGCTTTGGTGATGCGCGTTTCGGTTTCGTCACATTTGCCGCAGCGGCGTATTTCCTCCCCGTCGGTTGTGCAGGTCAGCCTTTTTGTTACCGTCCAATCACCGAAGCTGTGCCCTGTGGCGGCAACATAGTTTATATTGTATATCAGCTTGCAGTTCAGGCACTTTACGGTATCGTACCCATCGGTCGTGCAGGTGGGCGCTGTTGTTTTAATAAGGCTCGGGTCGTGATGCGCGGGAATAACCAAATCTGCTATCTCGTTTTTATCTTTATCAAAATATTTGTGACAAACAGAGCATTCGTAATGCTCCCTTACGCCGCTCTCGGTGCAGGTCTCGGGTATTCTCAAAATCCATTCGCCGAAACTATGCCCCGCCGCAGGTATAATCGTATCGGTTATTTCCTTTTTATCATTATCAAAGTATTTGTGGCAAACAGAGCATTCGTAATGCCCCTTTACCCCGTCCTCGGTGCAGGTTGCGGGTATTTCCGAAACCCACTCGCCGAATTCGTGCCCCGTGGCGGCAACATAATTGACCGTGTATCTGTAGCCGCAGCTTGAACATTTTACAATATCGTAGCCGTCGGTCGTGCAGGTAAGGGGTATTTTTTTAAGTAAAACCGGGGTGTGGTGCGCCGGTATTGCCAAATCGGTCATCTCATTTTTATCTTTATCAATACTTTTATGGCAAACGGAGCATTCGTAATGCCCCTTTACCCCGTCTTTTGTGCAGGTTGCAGGCACTTCCGCTATCCATTCTCCCAATCTGTGACCGTTAATATCACAATCCGTGGCATTATAAATTATTTCTGTATCTGACGGAATGTCGCTGTATTCTAAGTCGATTTTATTCCATTCTTCTTTACTTCCGAGGTAATATATTTTTTTAAGTGAGGTGCAAGCGGAAAATGCATAGCTACCTATCCTTGTAACACTATATGGTATATTTATACTCATAAGGCCCGTGCAACCGGAAAATGCCCAGTCACCTATACTTGTAACACTATCAGGTATAGTTATACTTGTAAGACCTGTGCAAACGGAAAATGCATCATTACCTATACTTGTAACACTATATGGTATAACGCTGTTTTTACAGCCTAAAATAAGCTTGTTTGTATCCTTTTCTATTATGCAGTTTCCGCTTGAATAATACTTTTCATTTTTAGTGTCTACCGTAAGACTGTTAAGATTTATACAACCGCAAAGCGCAGAATACCCAATGTTTGTAACTCTCTTGCCGATTATTATGCTTGTAAGACCTGTGCAATTGTAAAATGCCCAGTCACCTATACTCGTAACATTGTTACCAATAGAAACATTTTTTATACTACTGTGATATTGATACCAAGGTGATGGGCTATAATCATAACCGTAACCATAATCATCCATATCCCCCGTGCCGCTTATTGTAAGCGTTGCGGTCTCGGTATTATAGCTCCAGGTAAGATTATCTCCGCATTGACCGCCTGTTTCCCCCGCGGCGAATACGGCGGTAGGAATTATTGACAGAATAAGCGCCGTGCAAATTAAGAACGATAAAAGCTTTTTCATTTTAAAATTTCCCTTCGCTTATATTAAAAGATACACCTTTTAAATTCCTATTTTATATGCTGATTTTATCATACAAATGCCCTGATTTCAAGGGTTGTTTTCCCATAATTATCCTTTTTGTATAAAAATACAAAATATTTTTTTCAATGCTTTTCGTCTTATATTTTAAAAAAATTGCATTTTTATGCAAAAAGGCTTGCAATATGTATTTTTATGTGGTATAATGCTTGAAAATTAAATAAGCTATGTGAAGTATGCAGGAAATTACGGATTTTCGGTCCGTTTCCGAAGGAGTAACACTCTCAGGTGTCGCAATGGTGTGATAAAACTGTATACGGATAGCGCTCCGGAGAAGTCTGCTTAACAGATGCCGAAGGTGCAAGGCCTTTTTAAAAAAGCGCCAATCTCTCAGGCAAAAGGACGGAAGTTTATGGTTTACGCGGTGAAAGCCGTGTTTCAGTGCGTTTTTACGGAGTTGAACTGTTTTCGGTTCGGCTCCTTTTATTTTTTTCAAAAGGGGAGAATTTCAGAATGTGGGAGTCATTTATTGAAGCTGTCACAAAGGTGAACGATTGGGTGAACGGCGTAGTGTGGGGCTGGCCTATGATTATAATGATTTTAGGCACGGGCATACTGCTGACCGTAAGGACGCGGGTGCTGCAGGTGCGCAAATTCGGAGAGTCTATGAGCACCACCATTGTGCCCGCCGTAAAGGATATGGGCAAAAAGAAAAACAAAAAGGACAAAAACGCGGTTTCGCAGTTTGAGGCGTTTTCCGCCGCCATTTCGGGCACTGTGGGCACGGGTAACATTATAGGCGTTACCTCGGCTATATTAACCGGCGGCCCGGGGGCGGTGCTGTGGATGTGGATTTCGGCGTTTTTCGGTATGGTTACAAATTACTCCGAAAACGTTTTGGGGCTTTACTACCGCAAAAAGGAAAAGGACGGCAGCTTCAGCGGCGGCGCGTTTTACTACATAGCCTACGGCATTAAGCAGCGCTGGCTCGGTATGCTGGCGGCAATATTCTGCCTTTTGGCGGCGGTAGGTATGAGCGGCGTGCAAACAAATAAGATAACAAGCTCGTTTGTTTCGGTGCTGGGTAACGATTCTACGGCGGTAAAGCTTATAATCGGCGGAATAGTGGCGTTTTTCGCGGCTGTAGTTATAATAGGCGGAATAAAGCGCATAGGCAGAATCGCCTCTATGCTCGTTCCGTTTATGTCGCTTTTGTTTATTGCAATGGCGATTATTATAATCGGTAAAAACATTACCGCCGTGCCCGAGACCTTCCGCCTTATATTCACAAGCGCGTTTTCTTCAAAGGCGGTTGCGGGGGGCGTAGGCGGCTTTGCCTTTTCGCAGATAATCAAAAAAGGGCTTGCCCGCGGCGTTTTCTCTAATGAGGCGGGGCTCGGCTCTTCGGTAATAGCCCACTCGGCATCTGAAACCCGCGAGCCCGTAAAGCAGGGGCTTTGGGGCATTTTTGAGGTGTTTTTCGATACCTTTGTTATATGCACCTTAACCGCGCTTGTAATTCTTACAACGAACATCGGCTCGGGCGCGTATGAAAACGGCTCGTTCTTCGGCACTGTAAACGCCGCGGGCGAGTTTGTGGGCGCGTCCGATTCGGCAACGTCGCTCGGCGCGTTTTCTTCAAACCTCGGTATGTTCGGAACGGTGGCATTTTTAATAATTCTTCCGCTCTTTGCCTTTACGACCGTGCTTGCCTGGTCGTATTACGGCGAAAAGGCGGTTGATTTCTGTTTCCGCCACAAGCCCGAAAACAAACGAAAAATACCCGTGCTTATTTTCAAAATAATATTTATTCTGCTTATAGTTTTCTCTTCCCTTATCGGCTCTGACCTTATCTGGGCGTTAGATGACACCTTTAACGGGCTTATGGCGCTGCCGAACCTTATAGCCCTTGTTTTCCTTTCGGGTCAGGTGGCGCGCATTACCAAAAACTATTTTGACCGCAAAAAGGGTAAGGACGTTGAGCCCATGCTCTCTGCTTACCCCGAGCAAAACGAGGAGTTTAAGGAGTACATTAAAAATAATAAATAAAAAAACTTGACAAAATAAAACTTTGTGCTATAATGGAGTAACAATGAAGCAGTACGTTTATTCGTCCTCACCCCAAGCGCAAAGCGACAGGGTCAATAAAAGTTCAGACTTTTAGGTTTGGTATTTTTATGCGCGGGCGAAAATTCGTCCGCGCTTTTTGAATTGCAGCAACGCGAATTTTGGAGGTGCATCAATATCAGCAGCAAAGAGCTTTCCGTAAATGAAAACATCAGATTTAAGGAAGTCCGTACGATCGGCTCAGACGGTTCACAGTTGGGAATTTTACCGATTGCCAAGGCTTTGGACGCGGCGTATGCCGCCGATCTCGATCTGGTTTGCATTTCGCCGAACGCCGCCCCGCCGGTATGTAAAATAATGGATTACGGTAAATACCGTTTTGAGCAGGCAAAGCGCGAAAAGGAAGCCAGAAAAAATCAGAAAACGGTTGAGGTTAAGGAAATAAGGTTAGGACTTAGCATTGACGTTCACGATTTTGAGACCAAGGGAAAACACGCAATGCGTTTTCTTGACGAGGGCAACAAGGTAAAGGTTTCTATCCGTTTCAGGGGCAGAGAATTGGGTCACCCGGAAATAGGGCTTGAAACAATGCGCCGCTTTGCGGAATACTGCGCAGACCACGGCACGGTCGAAAAGGCTGCTAAAATGGAAGGCAGAAATATGTTAATGTTTTTGACTCCGAAATCGGGTAAATAATTGCAGTTGAATTATATCAGGGAGGACTTACAATGCCTAAGATCAAAACACACAGCGGCGCGAAAAAGCGCTTTAAGCTCACCAAAACCGGCAAGGTTAAACGTGCACATGCTTTCAAGTCGCACATTCTCAACAAAAAGACCACAAAGCGCAAGAGAAATCTCCGCAAGGTTGTTACGGCTGACGTAACCAACGTAGCGAAGATCAAGAAAATGATTCCTTATAAATAAGGTACGACTGAAATCGGAGGTTAGAAGATATGGCACGTGTTAAGGGTGCGTTAGCAACACGCAAAAGAAGAAAAAAGACTTTAAAGCTGGCTAAGGGCTATTTCGGCGCTAAGTCAAAGCTTTTTAAAACCGCTAAAGAAGCCGTAATGAAATCCGGCAACTATGCGTACATCGGCCGCAGGCAGAAAAAGCGCGATTTCCGCAGATTGTGGATAACCCGCATTTCCGCCGCCTGCAAGCTTAACGGTATAAACTATTCTCGGTTTATGAACGGCCTTAATAAGGCGGGAATAACCATCAACCGTAAAATGCTTGCCGACCTTGCGGTTAATGACGCCGCGGGCTTTACCACCTTGGTAAAGGCTGCCGTAAAGGCTCTCGAAAAGTAATTTTTTTCGCCCGGGGTTTGCTCTCTGGGCGAATTTTTAAT
>CAKSQS010000008.1 GCA_934486705.1 uncultured Eubacteriales bacterium | reverse complement strand
TTTCAAAAACAAAACCGTAGAAGCCCTTATATATCAAGGCTTCTACGGTTTTGGTACTGTCTTTACACACAAGTAGTTTCCCGTAGCCTGATCGGTCGATGAAAAATCAAGCGTGGTTGCCGCGGCGTTTTCCGCATTGGTTTTAATTTCAAAAAGATTTGCCGTGTTCCCCAATAAAAGCGCCAAGGCGCATATAAGGGAAAGTGCTTTAGAAAAGCGATTTCTGATTTTCACAAAAAAACCTCCATTTAAACTTTTTTTATAGACAAACCTGCTATTGTTGATTATAGCATAAGAAAATCGCCAAATCTTAAACTATTGTGATATTTATTTCAAATTACAAATTTTTCTCAAAATAGATAAATACAATCGGGGCAGAATACTTCCCATAGCAAAAAATTTCTCCGTTTATATTGTCTATAACCGCTTTAATTGCCGCATGACTCGCGCATAACGCGCGGAGTAGTGCAAAATTTTTTCTTAAACAGCACATAGGCGTAGCTCAGGTTTTCAAAGCCCGCGTCGTAAATCAGGTCCGTTATGGGAATATTTGTGGTGATAAGCGAGTTTGCAATATAGTTAAGCCTGATATTATTGATATACTCCGTAAAGGAAACGCCGTAGTATTTTTTATTGTTCTCGATAGGTGCTCCCGCGATTTACCGCTTATATTCACTATCCGATCATTCGTGAGGGAAAAAACCTCAATTTTTTTAATTTCAATATTGAACTTTTTAAGCCACAGCGGCTGCTGAAACGACAGGTCGTTATTTTTATATTCCGAAAAATATTTATAAAATAAATTAACCAACAGCTTTTTATAAGCCCAGCTGCGCCTGTTATTATCGTTTACGGGTATTGTATTTATTAAATTCAGTTCTGCCAAAACCTTTTGAACGCCCACGCTGTCCAGCATTACCTGCGGCGGATATTTTTGATTTAAAAGCTTTTCACCGGGAAAGTCGTTTGAAAAATAAAGAAACATTTTTTGCAGTATTTCCTCTGTAAACGCTAAATTTACAAAGGAATAGTTGCAATTATTGCTTTTACCGAAAAAATGGGTGTCCGATTTGCGTATAAAAATCAGCGTTCCCTTTTCAAGCTCCTCTTCCCTGCCGTTTATCAAATGAAGCACCGAATCCGATAGTGTTAAAAACAACTCATAGTAATCATGGCAGTGCAGAACCGAATTTTCAGTGCTTACATATACAGTACGGCATCTGAATCCGGTTTCCGTATCTATTTGGTCCGCTGCCCTTTGATATACAACCTCCATAACATCCTCCTGTTTTTTTCAGCCAATCTTCCGACTCGCTTCAGCCAAATACAATATAAATCCATTTGATTTTATCACATTTTTTTCGTTTTTTCTTTAACTATTGTGATATTCCGCTAACAAAGAGTTTGCTTTTATCAATGTATCCGTTTAGCCGAAAAAGCTATTGTACCCTGACTGTATTGTCTAACCCATCATTCTAAAAAAATTTGAGTATGATATGATTTACCGCAATGTACAAACAAATTTTTTATTGCTCCGCTAACATTTATTATTTCCGTCATTTCGGTTTTACTCTCTTTGTAAAGCTTTCACAGTCAGTAATTAAAATGATTATCGAATGTCGAAATGTGCAAAACATTTCAAAAAGCCCCGATAAGTACAGAGACAATCTGAAACTCATCGGGGCTTACTTTATGCCGGCACATTTGATTATTGCCGCTGTTTTTCCCACAATAAACAGCGACAATTTTTGTTTTCTTAACTTTCGGGTAAAATAATAAAAATACTCGGAGGTAGCAAAAGAATGAATGGACGATTTATTACGGCAAAAACGATTGCCGAATTTAAGGAACAACTTATCTTAGAGGAAAAGAGCAAGATAACGGTAGAAAAATATATTCGTGACGTTAAAGCATTTGCGAATAGAATCTACCGGTTTCGATTAAAGCAGAAAGCTCAGCAAGATATACCTTTTTTTGAGTTTTCTTCGTGCATGGCTTTTAACCTGGTAATTACTTTGATAACATCACTGTGCCACGCAACTACCTCCTGGTAATACTGATATGTAAGCTCGTATTTCTTGGTGTTGCCGATAACTGCACCGTTTCTTCAAAAAAGCATTGTACCCTGATTGTATTGTCTATTCACTCCTCTCATTTGCTTATCCCCATTAAGAACTCTTCCAGTTTATCCAAAAGATAATCTGCCGCTTGATCACTTCTTAGTTCAAGCATTTTAGTCAAATCTTCGTTGGTAATGTCAAGAATCAATTTGCCATGTTCTTTTAAGCAGCCTTCGGCTGCGAACTTGGCGGACTTTGAAAAACCTTTACGGGATATGATGATAGCAACATTTCTTAAAGCGGCATCGAACAAGTACTTTTCAGTAATATAAATCAGATTTTGATCAATTTCTTTTGAGTAGTTTTTAAACTCAAAAACAACAAAGTGAGAATTATAATGCTGCACCAGCATTTGCCAAAACGGATGCATACTGTCCTCATTGGTCTGATTTATCTTCAAGGAACCAATCAAATCCATTCTGAAATGCTCATCTTTTGTTTTATACTGATTTCTTAACTTGTTGAAATAATTCACTTCAAAGAGTGTTCGTAATATTTCTTCACAAATCTTTTCGTATTCACCTGAATGTTTTTTGCCCGGCTTGCACTCGTTTAATCGTTGAATAAGCTCGGTGGTCTTATCCGCTTCTTTTTCTGCCGCTTCAATAATTCTTTCTTCTAAAATCTTGTCTTCCACGGATTTGGAAGATATCTCTGTAAGTTCTTTTTCGCCAAAAGGCTGTCCTTCAATGTAGTCAATTGGGAAATAGGTGATTTGAGATAGTTGTTTAAGCAAATTGGGATCATCTTTACTATAGAATACCAGATTCTCAATATCCCAAACAATTATTCTATATCTCCTAAATATTTCATTTTTTTGAAAACTGGGAATTTTACTAAAAACTACAAGCAACACTACATCTCTCTCAGAAATGTTCTGCTTCGTTTTGCGAAATACAATGTTGCTTAATAAAGAATTGGCAGCAGACGGAGAAACAACCTGACTTTTATACGTTTTACATTCTACCCATATTTTATATTCGTGTTTTTCTACAACCAAATCCCAACTGTAGTCTTGAGTGTGGGAATAAAACTGAACAGGAACACATTCAAATTGTTCTAATAAGCGTTTAGTAAACAATTCAACGGCAGGACCGAATGCTTGAGAATCCATTGCGGGAGTTATTATTTCGTCTTTTACCGCATCTTTGTAACTATACGAAAATACAATATTATCAGATGTAAAAAGCTTATGAGGGCTTCTCGCATATTTTGCAGAAAAAACTACAACTGTCTTATCTCTACAATTGAGTATTTTATAAATAGATTCGGTTATATCTGTCTCATCAAAAATTATAAACTGATACTCGTTTGAATTTTCGACTGTATGACGCAATACCCTTTGTTCTGTTGTTACTTTAACCCTGTCTTTATCGATTAGCACAAACTCCTGATACTTATCGAAGATATTGTCTTCCAACTGTTTCTTTAACTCTGTCCTATTAGTAATAACAAGAATTCTTACTGTCTTATGCTTCTGCAGCAGTTCTACTGTTTTGGCTAAAACTACTTCTTTGCCGCTCCCTGTTGCCATTTCAACAACTATATGTTTTTGACCGTTTTCCAAAGCTGCTTGAATAGCATCTATTGCTTTTACTTGATGCGATCTTAATTTATTTGCTTTCATATTTACGCCTCTTTCTACGCTTTAATATACCTTGTCATTCTGGATTGACCGATTTTCTTGATTTGTTCATCTCTTACCATTTTGCTCAACACTGCTTCAACGGTTGTAGGACTGACATCCGGAAGGATACTGCAAATATCCGCCTTAGAAATCGGTACTAAACTATTGAGAACAGTTGCCTCAATTCTTGCCGTCTTTGTGATCTTCTTGCCGTGGACTACGGCAAAACGCTTGTCCAATTCTTTGTAGCACATATAGAGCGTGGAGAGGAAGTTCTCGATAAAGGGAATATAAGAGTTCCGGTTTTCGTGCCAGCCGATAGAGGATGCACGCAATGCTTCATAATAGTATGCTTTATAGTTGTTTATCTGCTCCTCGAAGGAAACATACTTTCCTGCATCATAGCCGTTTTTATAAAGCAAAAGCAAAGATAAAAGACGTGACATTCTGCCGTTTCCATCCCGGAAAGGGTGAATGCAAAGGAAGTCAAGTACAACGCATGGAATCAGCAGAAGCTGATTAATGTTCGCATTATTGCGAGCTTCCATATAGGCAAGTATCAACTGTTCCATAGCCGCTTTTACCTCAGAGACCGCTGTGGGCTTAAATCGGACCTTTTTGTTGCCGTCCTTGTCTTCCTCAATGATATAATTATCGCCCGTTTTATACTGACCACCGTACTCATATCCGGCAATCTGCATCATCGTTTCGTGAAGTCTCAAAATATCGCTTTGCCGCAGATCTAAAGTATCGTAGTGTAAGTGAATTGCATTTAGAGCATCCCTATAACCTGCAATTTCACCCTCTGTATGGTTTAATGGGGCACTGTCTTGATTCACAATGGCAGCAATACGCTCATCGCTGGTAACGATACCCTCGATAGCATTGGAACTCTTAACCGATTGCACTTTTGCTACTGCTTCCAATTCAGTAAATACTTTTGCATATTCTTCTTTTCTTACGCCAGCCATTGTTTTAAGTGATGCAATACCGGATGTAAGATTGATCAGGTTCGCCGGCAACAGTCCGTTATTTAAAAAAGAATAATCAAACTTTCTCATAGTTAGCCCTCCGTTTCTGCACATTATTATAGCATAGTATGTGCATAAGCTCAAGAGCTAATGCACAATTAATCTTTAATTATATGCAGAAACATTTTTACTTGCCAAAATATCTCCGGCTTTTTATATTAACTCCGGCATTCTTGAAAACAGAAAGGTGGAGTTTATGACAGGCAAAGGAAAAAGGCAACAAGTCAAGCAGTTAAGTACGTTGCTTGAGTTAGGTGCTACAAAAGCAGAACAAATGAAAGTGCGTGATAAAACTATATTACAAAAGAAAAATGAATATTGACAGGAGGTGAACGGCAAATGACAGCGGTAATTTATGCAAGATATTCCTCGGACGGTCAGCTTCGTGAGTGTATGGCGTTTGCGGAAAGACAAGGTATTTCCGTAATTGATACCTACATTGACAGAGCGTTATCTGCCAAAACAGACAACCGACCGCAATTCCAGAAAATGATTAAAGACAGTTCAAAGAAGAAGTCTGATACAATCATTGTTTGGAAACTTGACAGTTTTGCAAGAAATCGCTATGACTCAGCTCGTTAAAAAAATGCTATTAAAAAGAATGGTGTCAAAGTGATCTCAGCCACCGAAAATATTCCTGCCGGTTCGGAGGGTATATTGCTCGAATCTGTACTGGAAGGTATGGCTGAATACTACTCCGCAGAACTTGCCGAAAAGGTCACAAGGGTCATACAGAGAATGCCTTGAAATGTCGCTTTAACGGTGGCACGATGTCTATCGGGTATGTTATCAACAAGGAGCACATGTTTGAGATGCTGTTGCTTTCACCTTTCACATCGTCATCGCGTGATAAGCGCTCGTATATCAAAGCTTAAAATCATATAACACACCTAAATATGAAATTTCTTAATTATTTTCAAATTGCTTTAACCGTTAAAAACAAAGCCGAATACGGCTGCAGCACTGTATCAAGCCGTATCTTTCTGCCGTTTATGCTGCCCTTGCAGTTAAAGCAATCAAGCTCTGTATACGCCTTATCCGCCGTCACCTCGGGGTTTTTAATTTTATCCTTTGAAAGGTTAAAAAGACCGATATGCAGCTTTTCCCCCTCGCGCTTGCAGAGGATATAAAGGTGCGGGTGCTTTTCGCAAACCGCGGGCAGCGGCTTCCCGCAAAGCCATTCGTAGCCGTTTATAAGCTGCTTTTGGCGGTAATAATTTCTGAAAATACCGTTATGCCACTCGGACTTTGTTTTAACAAAAGTCGGGGCAAAGGTGTAAACCATAAATCGCTGACCGTCCGCGTTTTCATAAAGGTAGCAAGCAGGAAAAGACTCAAGCTTTTCGGAATAATCGGGAACGACCGCAAGCGTCTCCCCCGCACGATAAAATCGGCTTAAAACACGCGCATTATCTTTAAGAGTAAACTTAAAATACCCGCCCTCACGCTCGGTTGAGGCTACGGTGCTGTCATCCTCCGAAAAGAAATATTCACCTGCGGGCTTAGGTGCGCTCTCAATTTTCAAAAAGCCCACGTCTATGCCCTTATCGCTCAATATCCTTGCCGCCTTAACGTCAAGTATAAGCCCCTGCTTTAAATCCTCGTCGGTCACAAGCTGCGCGTTCGTTCCGAAAACAAGCACTGCGCCATCTGTTTTCCCGTAGGTTGTCGGCAGCGAATTATCGGTTACAAACCACTGGCTTATAAGCGGCAGTGTGCCGTGGTCGGCAAGTCCGAAATAATCAAACGAATCATCGAAATCCATAAGTCCCGTATTATGTGGGTATTCAAGAACCCTCAGCCCCGCGTTTTCACCCTTAAAGCGCTTTGCTATTTCTTCGTAAAGCTCCGCGTTTTCGGTGTGAAAATCCACATATCCCGTTTCATAATCCGCAAGGGAGTTATAGTCGAGCATATATTTAAGTATGCCTGTCGAGTTGCCGTCCGCTCGCAAAAGCATATCGTACATTTCAAGCTCTGCCGCAGAAACAAGAAAGCGCGGACGCGGGTAGGTATCGCCCTCGGTCATAACGTCTGCTCCACGCTCGGTAAACCAAGCGCCCTGCATACGCGCGGTTTCTATTGTAGAGTTGAGCGACGGACCGTTTTTCCAATACGGCGCTGCCGTGAGTCTTACAAACGGCTTGTTTTTGCCCGCAAGGGTCTCGGCAATTTGAAACGCAGACGCGCCCTCTAAATGATATGAAGCCGAATTTGAAGAAAAACCTATTCTTGTATCGGGTGAAACAGAGTGCACCGCCTTTTCAATATCTCCCGCAATTTTCAAAAGCGTTTCGCCCATAAGTTTCAGATACTCTTTACGGTATTTATTGCTTTTTCCCGCTATAAGATACGGCAAAAGCTTATCCCGCGTGACATTCTCGCCTAAGCGCTCGCTTAAAAGCCTTAAATGCTCATCACAAAGGCAGCCGGGGTTATCTATCCACAGCTTTCCGCCCGTCAGGGTAAAATCATCCTCAAGCAAAATTGTGTCTGCACCCATTTCGGCAAGCCCTTTAAATTCATCGCATAAATCCTTACGGAAATTCTCGTCCAGCGGGCAAAAAGCATGGGTTTCACCGCCCGCGGCGCCCACTATTTTTCTGTAATGCTTTTCTGCTCCGTTATCCCCGGGAGAAGGCGAGCCGTAGCCTATTGTGGGGCAAAACCACGCGCCCGTTTTAAAGCCCGCGTTTTCCAATATATCCTTATTGTTTTTAAAGACTTCACGCGCATTTTTCTTTGCCTCGGCGTTTTCAAGCGTTCGGTAATAAACAATATACACCCTGTCTGGTTTTGCTCTTTTAAGTTCGGCTATTGTTTTCTGCCACGATTTTTCGGTGCGGATTTTCCCCATTAACGGGATATATACCTTATACATTTTACTGCTCCTCTATGCTTTCGGTAAGCTTTTTAAGATATTCGGGACTGTATGTGTTTTTAATCTGCAAAAGCGCCTTTTTATGCCGCGGGTAAAATTCCGCGTTCGGCTCTGCGCCCTTATCAAGATATGTTTTCTTTCCGCTTGTCCTCGGCGGTATTACACTGCCGAAAAGCTCGGTCATATCATAATTATCGGGTGTATCGCAGCCCAAAACAAGCCTTGTCAGCGCGCGGCGGTAATCTGCGGTATAAAGCACATCGGCGGTATTCCACAGCTTGTCAAGCATTAACGCCGTGCTGCACGCAAAGGAAAATGCATAGTGGTCTACCGCAGGGTTGCCGTACTCCCGGGCACAGATCTCACCGCCCCTAACATTTTCGGTGTGCTTGGTTTCGGGGTATTCAAGAAAATTGTATGTGCTTGCCTTTTCGGGGCTTACGTAATTTTCACAGTCAATATAATTCATAAAATAATAGGCATTAATAACGCTGAAATTCTCGGTAAGGCGCTCGTATGTGCAGCCCTCACGCGGCCCGCGGTTTTTATCGGACACGCGCCAAAATTCCATAACAATGTCGCGCGGCACGGCTATCGGTCGGTTCAAATCGATCTGATCGCTCCACATCATCATTTTTTTGCCGTGCTTTTTTACTATTCCGTGCATTTTCGTCACCATATAGTTATACATATCCCATTTATCCCGCATAGCGTTTTTTTCCATAACCGAGCGACAGGTTCTGCACTCCTCCCAGTGGCAAAAATCGTTCTATTCGGGAAAATCGCCGAAATAAAGCACATCGCCGCCTATGTGTATGTATTCATCGGGGAAAATTGACGCAATTTCGGCTATAAGCGCATCATAAAATTCATATATTTTACCGTTCCCCGCGCATACGGTCCAAACGCTTTGATTTTCTATCTCCGTTTTGCATTTTAGCTCGGGACGAATATTAAGCAAAAAGCCCGCATGCGCCGGTATCTCGATTTCAGGCAACACCTTAATGCCGAGAATATGGCAAAATTCCACTATATCCCGCATTTCTTCCTTTGTATAGGGCTTTGTTCCGCGTATATTTTCAGTACCATTGTATACATCCGATTCAAAGCAAATTCCCATTTCATCCATAAGGTGAAAATGCACATTATTGCATTTTGCAAGCGCCAGTCTTTTAAGATCCTCTTTAAGCCGCGCAATAGGTAAGATGCTCTTTAAGCCGCGCAATAGGCGGCAGTCCGCGCGCCAAATCTATCATAACCGAGCGATAACGGCAGGAAGAAAAATCCTCTGTTTCGGCTTTTGTAATATAATATCCGCCTTCCTTTTTGATAATCAGCTGAACAAGGCTTGAAAGCGCGTTGCGAAGCCCCTCCTTTTCCGAAAAATAAATCTCGGTCGGGCTGCCCGTTATAAGCCTATAACCGCCGAATGAAAAGCCCGATTCGCATTTCAGCATAACATTTACATTTTCACTGCTATGCGTAACGGAAATCGGTAGAAAATACGCTAAATACCTTTCGGCAAAATCTGCATTGTCGCCGCAAATATTTAAGCCCTTAACTTTAATCTTTTCATCAAATAACCGCATATTCTGCGGGCGCGGAATAATCATTTTATTGCCCTCCTATATTTTTGATAAATACCGTAGCACCAAATGCCGCTTCTTCGGTATTTGCGGGAATTTCAATCGGCATTTTAAAGGTTTCTTCCAAATAATGCTGTAATATCTTATTATTCCTCACACCGTTTCCCGAACCCACGAGGTGCGTGCGCTTATTACCCGTAAGCTTTTCCATTTGTTCATAAAACGCATATAATTCACGGCACATACCCATAAGAAAACCGCGCGTCAGCTGCTGCGGTGTAAAATTATCCTCGGTTATTTGCAATATTGCGCCTTTTATATCCGGTTCGCGTCTGGTGCCGCAAAAGCGCGTATCAACCGAAAGAGAGCAATTATCGATATCATCCGCTGCCATTTTATCCATAACCGAATAGATATTATCGGCTGTGACCCCAAAGCAATCAAGCGTTTTTTCAAAAAAGCTTTTAAGCAGCGCGTAAGATCTGCCGCCGCAAAGGGGCGCGCCCACAAGCAGATTTTCGGTTTTTGAAAACGGGCGTATTTCACCCGCGGCAAAGCCGCTTTTTTTATCAGTAAGCACCGATACCTGACTGCCTGTGCCGATGTTTACAAGCACGCTTTCCTTGTTTGTAACCGAGCCTAAAAAGCTCGCCTGATTATCGCCTACCGCCACGGTTACGGGTATTCCGTCGCTATCCGTCCCTATAACCTCGGGTTCGGCGGTCACTCTCGGCAGCATTTTTCTGTCACACCCTATTTTTTCAAGGGCTGAGCTGTCAAAATCAAAAGTTCCAAATGAATAAAAGCCCAATCCCGCAGCGTTGCTTATGTGCGTAACTGGCGTTTTGCCGCCTGTCAGCTTCATTGTAATGTAATCCTGAATATTGCAAAGCCCTGCGGCATTTACGGGTACACGACCAAGCTTTCGATTTGCAAAATCCGTCACAAGCCCGTAGCCCGACGGTGCGTTATATCCCGTAATATTTGCAAGATACTCGGAAAATGTTGTATCATTATACTTTAATTCACCCGATTTATCCTGCCAGGTATAAAGCGGACTGACGGCATTTCCATCTTTATCAATATAAAGTATTCCGTGCATTTGCCCCGTTACGCCTATCGCATCTATCGGGGAAAATTCTTTTACAAGCCTTTCTTTAACCGAAAAAACCTTTTCGGTAATTATCTTTGCGCTTTGCAAGCGGTTTTCCGCAAATTCAGGTTTTATTGCAGCGCAGCTTTGCTCGGTTACGGACCGAATAACCCGTCCACCATCGGCAACCACTGCGCTTATGCTTGTTGTTCCTATATCAAGACCAATTGTGCGCATTTTATTCTCCCATTTTGCAAAGCTTTAAATCGGTTATTTCCGCATTTTCGGAAAGAATTTTAATCTTATCTGCCTTGAAATAAATTCTGTTGGAAATAATAGTTCTTCCACCGCCTATTTCGGCGTCAATCACTGTATTATCGCTCTTTTTCTCATAGTGAATCATCATTTTAAGAACATATTTTTCTTTTATTTCCCTGACATTTGCAATTGCAAAATCATGACCGTACATATGTATGTCTTCGCTCGGTATTTGCAGATAATTTGTTCTTTCCTGCGGCAGTTCGGGAATGTATTCATAAAGCGCCCTGATTTCAGGTTGAAATTCATCTGTATTTACGGCTTTTGTAATTTGAACCTTTTGCTTTTCGGTAAACAGCTCAAGAGCGCACGGTGCGCCGCTGCCCGTAAGCGCTATTTCAACACGCGCGTTTTTTTCGGGTGTTACCGTACATTCAAGATAATATGATGTTCTGCCGTTCATTGCCAATTCCGTACCGCTTTTAACAGTTTTCAAAGCTGCTGCCTTTTCAAGCATATCCGGGTTCGGTGTGAGCTCAGGCAGCCAGCGAATACCAAGCCTTCCGCCCTCATGCTGAATAAGCTCGCGGTGCTGCGTAACCGACGCCCAGCCTATTCCGCGCACCCAGCCGGCAAGGATATATCTGCCGCCGCAGTTTGCGACCATAGGCACGCCTAAACCGTCATAAATGTCGTCTCCTATTGCGGCAAGGTCAGCAAAATTGTTATCCTTATACCCGCTTTGCCAATAGCCGGTAAAGCCCATTATAATGTACTTATAACCGTTCCACTCAAATATAGAGGGGCACTCGCTGCTATTTCTGACAGGTGAGCTGTTATCAAACACAGGCATATCTGTGTAATCTTTTCTCCACGGTCCGTCAATATTGGGGGCTTTCCACACGCCTGCCGCGCCGTAGCCTGCATACATAACAAGCCCGCCGTTTTCATCCTTATAGATACTCGGGTTTTCGGCGCAATGAACCTGCTTTTTACCCTGTGTGAAATGAATGCCGTCGTCTGATACCATATAATTAGCTCCGCTCGGGTACAGTCCGTTTTCTTTCAGTTCATCATATGTGACCGCACTGAAAAAACCGTCTTTTTCATAATTCTTTTCAAGCAGGCGCGAACCGACCTTATCCCTCGGTATAACGCGGTCGGTGTGAAAACCGTGGGAATAGTAGTATTTTCCGTTCCAAAAGAACATTGTTCCCGTGCCGAAGGACTCCCACTGATTTTGTATCGGGTAAATTTCGCCGTGGTTTTCCCAGTGAATAAAATCATTAGTGGTCATATGGTAGGTTGAGTGAGCGCCGCAGCCGAAACGGTTGCCGTGGTGGTGCCTATCAAGCAGCACCAAAAAATGATACACACCGTCGTGATAAAAATTGACTATATCCCCTGCCCATGCGTTATATCCGCGCGCGGAGTAAAAAGCTATGCTTTCATTCTTCGTTTCGGTTTTTTCTTCGCTTTCAAGCGATCTTATATCGCTGCATATACCTATTTCGGCGTTGTCTGAAACAAAAATATCTCCGTCCTCAGCCTGTATGTAACCAATCGGGAAATTTATGTTTACAATTTCGCCGTTTGCTATCCATGCAAAGCGCACGCCGTCAAACAAAAGGTATATTTCACTTTCCGCAGCGTTATACAGATTGAGCGGCAGACCGAGCGACATACTGCGCACTTTTTCCTCTCCGTATTCCTGATGCAGCCTTATTTCCGCCTCAATATACGGTGAATTTCCGTTTGCATCAGCGTAAACATCATAGCACTCGCCTTCTCTGTAAAAGTCCATATTTTCAAGCGCTTCGGGGAAACGGTACACACCTGTTTCAATTTTAAGCGCACCCGGTATTTCAAAAATTGTTTTTCTGTCACCGTTCGGCAGTTCTTTCAGCTTTATTCTTATAATTATACCATTACCAAGCAAAGCTTTGTCGGGCCGCTCTGAGAAAGTCAGCCTTTCGGGATGATATTTTGTAAAATGTTCGGTTATAGTATGTTGCATTAAAAAAACCTACCTTATTATTCAGCATTATACATAGAATACTTAGTTTCTATGTCGCATTATAACAAGACAGGTTATATAAATCAACTGTTTTTTGGGGTTAAATATAATTATGCAACAAAAAATAAAAATACAGTATAAAAGCAATTTTCCATACATTCCAAGACCCCTGCTTTATACTTTATAACAAGCCCTTTGCATTTTACATAGCGTGGAAAAACTTTATCATAAAATAAAGCAAGCCGTCCTGTTCATTGGCAAATTCATCGTAATACTCGCCGCGCACACCGTTTACAAAAAGCGGATGCAGCCGCGTGCAGGAGGCGCTGCCATCCGGTCTGTAAACCGATAGATTATTTCTTGCCCCGCACACCGCGCGCTTTTTCCATTCTTCATCTCCGGTTATCATATAATAGTGCAAAAACGCGTCAGAGCTGTGAATTGAGGCTGAGTGCGGAAATGTATCGCCGTATAGCATACGCTTACCGAACCAGTAGCCGTCCCAATGGCGCACGGCAAGGTCGTTCATATAATGCGTAGGCTGTCTGCCGTTGAATTTTTCCAGTATCATAAGCTGCTTGCGGCATTCTTCAATAAGCGCCTTATCGTGCGTTATCTGATACATTTGCGCTATCAGCGTAACGGCGGGCGTTACTATCGTTTGCTCATAACGCACCTCATGCTCGGGGTATGATGTGCCGATTTTTATTATATTATCAATATGCCTTCGATACATAGCGGTAAGCTTTTCGGCTTTTTCCGCTTTCCCCGCTTTTTTAAGCGCCTCCACCGTTTCAAACATTGAAAGTCCGTTGGGGTAAAACCGCTCCCCGCCTATTTCATAATAAACGCAAAGCAACTTATACATTCTGTCAAGATATACAGTCTCTCCCATAAGGTTATACATTTCAAGCATAAACACCGACATCCACGGTGCGTTATAAAGCCGCTTTCTTGCAGGATTTTTTCCGACGGCGTTGTAAACCGCGCCGCTTTCTTCATCAAAAAATTCGCGCGATACGAATTTATAATACTTCATAAGGCTTTCATACATTTTTTCATCACGGTCATATTGCAGGTATTTTGCAATAAAAAGCCCCATAACAAGCCGCTCGCGCGAGGCATTGTAATCACTGAATATTTCATCGTAAATAAGGCATTTATCCTGATTATCGTATATCAGGTACGCGCCGTCAAGCGAGTCGCCCTCTCTGTGGAACTGCTGCTTCTGTGTTATAAATTCAGCCCGTTTGCGCGCCAATTCCTTAAATGGTATTTGAACAAAAAACTGTGCCTTTGTCTCGCGTTTACCGTATTTAAGGCAAAAATCATGATTACCGAGCCGCTGCGGCTTGTATTTTACATATGTTCTGCCGTTTTTTGTCTCTGCCTGAACCTGTTCTCCGTCAAGCAAAACCGAAACATTCGGGCGGTTTACCGAAAAAACTATATCCTCATCGGAATAAACGGTGTAATTTTCCGCGTCAATCAGCAAAACGCTGTCATAAGGCTCAATCGCCGCGCAAAACGCCCCGTCCTTATACCAAAAAAGCTCCCATTCCATATTCATTTTTTCACCCGGGCGCAGGTTAAAAACACTTGGGTGCAAAATAAAATCTCCGCGGTCGTTGCTTTCCTCCTTTAAATCGCGCTCAATACTGTAGGTATCAAGGCTGCCCTCGGTAAGCACAAGCCCCAGCCCGAAATTGCACAAACCCATTTTCACGGCGCGTATATATGATGAATTTCCGCCGCACCACAAATGGGTATGGCACTTTTGGGTCATACAAATGCTCGCTTTATCGTAATTATCGTTAAAGGTGGCATATATGCCCACTGCTCCGCGGTTGAAAAACACATCATAATCATGGTAATTTTCAAAGCAGTAGCTTTCGCGGTATTTATCCCCCAAAACCCGCCTTTGCACCGTTACAAGCAAATGCTTTGTTCTGTAAACCGCCGTGAGACCGTTCTCGTTTTTTTCAACCGAAACAACCTCAGCGCCTTTAATCATTCCCCATTCTTCGGTGCCTTCCACCCAATTCATATGCGCCTTATCCTCGGGGTTTTTAAGTGAAACAACCGTGCCTCTTTCATAATTAAAATCTATATCGAATATTTTCGGCATTTTTCTGCTCCTTTTATCATTTTTTCCTTGTGGTGCATTATAATAAGATAAGCAATATAAAGCGCCGCAAATGTCAGCACCCATGAAATCGGAAACGATATATATAATCCTGAAAATGTATGATATTTCGGAATTGCAAAAACGGTATAAATCCATACAATACGCATAACACAACTTCCGAATACTGTTATTACGGTAGGTGTTACCGATGAACCTATACCGCGCATTGCCCCGGTTATGGTTTCAAGTGTTCCGCAAAGGAAATACGGCACAAGCATAATGAGCAATTTTTCCATTCCGTAATTTACGGCTGTCGGAGAGTCGGTTATATATATTTCAAGCAGCGGTCTTCCGAAAACATATAAAAGATTTCCTACAATAAACCCGGTGACCGCAACCGTAATAAGACAAACACGGGTCACCCGCCTTACGCGCTTTAAATCTCCCGCACCGAAGCATTGCCCGCAGAAATTGAGTGCCGTATGCTGAAATGCGTTCATTGCAGTATAGCAGAAGCCTTCTATACTTGAGCTTGCCGCCGCCCCCGACATATATGCCGCGCCGAACGAATTGACCGACGACTGAACCAAAACATGCGAAACGGTAAAAAGAGCGCCCTGAAGCCCCGCCGGAACGCCGATTTTTATTATCCTGAGCAACGCATTCTTATGTATCCTCAATTTTCTAATTTCAAGCCGACATGCATCCTTTCGTCTGCCGAGAGCACATAAAACCAAAGCTGCCGACAATGCCTGCGAAACAACGGTTGCAAGTGCTACCCCTGCCACATCAAGCTTAAACACCGTTACAAATAATACATTAAGTATTACATTAAGTACCCCTGCGGCGGTAAGAAAAACAAGCGGCGATCGGGTATCGCCTGCAGCACGGAGTATTGCAGAGCCGAAATTGTACAGCATACTGAAAACCATACCGCAAAAATATATCTGCATATATAATACAGCCAATTTTAAAAGCTTGCCGTTCGGCGTTCCCATAAGTATTAAAAATTTTTTTGAAAAAAGCAGACCCACGGCGGTCAAAAATATTCCGCTTACAACCGCCGTGCAAACGGCTGTGTGCACCGTTGCCGATACAGATTCATCATTGCCGGCGCCTATTTCCTGTGCCGCCGCAGCCCCTGCTCCCACAGAAAGCCCTATAAACAAATTGATGATAAGATTGGTAACCGACCCGGTCGCCCCGACAGCCGCTACCGAATCGCTGCCGCAAAACCGACCGACAACTATAATATCCGCGGCATTGAAAAACAGCTGTAAAAGCCCCGTGAAAATTATCGGTATGGTATATATAATTATGCTTTTAAATATCGGACCTTCACGCATTGCTTTAGAATCAAATTTCATAGCAATCACCCTTCACCGTTTATCTGTGAACCGCCACCGCTTTTCCTCCGCTATGCCGCGATTCCTCGGCGGCTATACCCATTAAATGGCTTTCGACCGATTCTTTAAGTGAAGTGCGGTTTTCCTCATTTTCGGCAAGCAGGCTGTATAAGTGTTCAACAAGCCGTGAATCCCCTCCGCCGTGACCGTAGCCGCTTTCAACCAAGGTTTTTAGGGGTATAATTTCGGGTTTCTCTCCGAAACGCCTTATTTCCAGTGTGTCGCTGCGTTCATCAAGCAGCAGCTCGCCATATGTGCCGAAAAGATTTATTCTTCTGCCCGGGGTTTGCGCAAAAACCATTTTCAGCACCGCCGTAACACCGTTTTTAAACTGCATTTGCACAAGCTGGTGATCAACAACCGTCGGGTTTTCTTCAACCCCGCAAAGGAAAGCGCATTTACCGAAGCATTTGGTTTTAAGCCCCTCGTACAAATCCTTTTCGGTTGTGGGATTTTTAAGCGAAACCTTGTTGTAAGGCCAAACAAATTCGGGGCAATTATCACGTTTCCAGCCGTCTATATATATTCTTTTGGCACTGTATGCGCAGGTTTCGGCATGCGGACAATCAAGGCAGCGCTCGGCAGCTCCCGCAGGGGTGTTTTCTTTTCTGAAAAAGCTAAGTGCGCCTATCGACGACAGCGTATCGCACTCAGCACCGGCATAATGCTGAACAAGGTCAAGGTCATGGCTGCACTTTGCAAGAATTGTGGGATACGCAACATCATTACGTTCAGACTGTATTCTCACATACGCCTGTGCCTGATGCCAGTATGCAACCCTTTCCATAGCGTCTATTGCCAAAAGCGTGCCTATCGTTCCGCTTTTAAGCAGCTCCGATAGCCTTTCATAACCCGCTCCGTAGCGCAACTCGTGGCATACCGCCACCGTTCTGCCGGTTTCCTTTTGCGTTTGCAGCAAAAGCTCAATTTCTTCCCTTGAGTCGCTTATGGGCTTTTCAAGCAATATATCATAGCCCATTTTCATAGCCCTGACGCACTGAGGGACGTGCTCTTTATCAAAGGTTGCTATTACAAGCACATCGGCGCGCTTTTCCTTAAAAAAGTTATCCTCATTGTTAAAAAGGCATTCGTCCTCTATACCGAGCAGCTTTTTGAATTTTAAAAGCTGTTCGAGGTTTATATCGCACCCTGCCGTAACCTTAAATCCGCCGTGCTTTTGCATAAGCGTTGCAAACACGCTGCCTCTTGACCCTGTTCCGAGAATTGCTGCCGTTATTTGCCTTTTCATTTTAAAATCCCCCCGATAATTTTTTTGATTCCTAAATCGATATATATTATTTTATTACCGAAGCCGCATTTAGGCAATGTATATACTAAACCTAAAATTGGACTTTTTCGCACTAAAATGCCCTGCACGTCTTGACAGGTGCAGGGTCGTTTAATATAATCAAAATGGTGAGATAAATGAAAACTGATTTTCCTTCGCTCGGCAATTTGTTTTTTGATATATCCAACATTTTTGCGATTTCACAAAAGCAAAGCGGAAAAACAAGGTTTGAAACACAGCAGCCGCGCCCAACCGATGCATTATTGCTGTTTGCAAATACCACCGGGGTATGCTATCAACCGGGATTTCCGCCGTTTTATATACCCCACGGTGCGTTGGTTTACATGCCGCAGGGCAGCCATTACATCTGGGAAAACTCTCCGCCTCCCGGAAGTGCTTTTCAGGAAAACCTGCTTTTTGAGTTTACCCTCAGCCCTGCAAATACCCTGCGCGGCGAAAAAAGAGAGGTTTCACATACGCCGTTTTCCCCGGAGCATATTTCCTTGGGCGATAAAGTTTACATAGTAACCACAGGGCATGTAAAGCATTATGAAAAGCTTTTTCGCAATCTTATTGCCGCATTTAATGCACCCGACCTTTCACCGCTTGCGCTTTACGGCGCGGCATATGAAATATTCGGCACAATATCGGGCTATACACGCTTGGAGATTGAAAACCCTATAAACACAAATATTATCAGACCCAGCCTAAAATACCTGACCGACGATTCACCTACGGAAAAAAGCATTAAGGAAATTGCCGGGCTGTGCAATATAAGCATAGGCTACTTTGAAAAGCTTTTTCGACAATACGCAGGCGTTTCACCTGTAGAGTACCGCAATCTCCATAAAATAAATAATATAAAAATGTACCTGCAAAACACAGAGCTTACTCTTGATGAAATATGCGAAAAAATAGGTTATTGCGACAGCGGCTACCTTTGCCGCATATTCAAGAAAAAAACCGGTATGTCGCCTAAAGAATACCGTCGTTTATATATTTCTCAAATACAGAAGCAATGATATAAATTATAATATTAAATCATAAAACCGCCTTGCTTTGCCAACTATCAAAACTGTCTCATTTTGCGAAAAATCCGTTTTTACCTTAAGCGTAAATTCCTTTTCCGCCTCGGTTTCAATTGTGCATTTACCGTTTTCGGGGTCATATTCTCTGCATATAACCGAAATTTTCTCGCCGCCGAAATCAAGGTTTTTAATTCCGCCGTATTCATCGGCTGAAATATCAAGCGTTACGGTATTTTCGGGGACATTAACATTGATTCCCAAAACCGTTTCAATAAGCGCGGGTATCGGTAAAAGTCCGCCCCAGCCCACAAACTCGGGCTTGCAAAGCCCGCCGTTTTCGGTAGTGGCAGGCTTATATTCCTCGGGAGAGTACGTCTCCCATATTCCGCCGAATTCGGGATTTTTAAAAACCTCATACATTCCGTTTAAAATCTTCAAAGCAGCGTTTCTTGCCTCTTTTTTATGCCCGTTTTGATACATTGCAAGCAGCAAAACATAATCGGTCGGATGCCAGCTGCTGCCGAGCCAGTAACCGCCCGTGGGGTCATAGTTCAAATCATCTCTTGAAAGTGACGCAAAGGGTATTAAAGTATTAAATTCACCCTTATTAAGAAAATGCTTTAATACCCTTTCAAAGCGGTCGCCCTGCGCCGCGCCGCAAAGCAGAGTCCATGCCGCAGCGACGGTTTTGGTGTTTATAAGCTTTACGCGCTCATCGGGGCTTGAGCGGGCAAAAAAGTCATAATAAAAGCCTGTTTTTTCATCCCAATGGTACTTATTTATAAGCCCGCAAATGCGCTTATGCTCCGCAAAATAAAAATCGGATTTTGCGCTATTGCCCAGAACCGTATATATTTTCCCGAGCATTTCGGCTGTAAGCGCCTGCTGGCAGGCAAGGTCAACAAAGCACACTCCGCTGCCGTCAAGATGCAGTGACGGATATTCACCCCTCGGTGAATTATCCATACCCGACGAGCCGGGGTCATTAAACCAATAAAGTCCGCAGGACCTTCTGTGGTTTTTCTCTATGTAGCTATACAGTCCCTCAATTTTGGGAGCAACGCGCTCAAAGCGTGATGAATCGCCGTTTATAATATAATGCTGCCACTCTGCCCACGCGTATAAGGGCGGGTTTATTCTGCCATTATCGTATGCCTCTTTTTCCTCGGCTATATTGTACGCCATACTTATATATCCGTCGTCACCCTGCAGGCGGTACATATTATCCAGATTGTTAAATGCGGTAAGCGAGGCATTGGAGTAGTTGGTTATAAAGGTCATAAAGCAGGAGTCCCACTGCCATACAATGCCTATTCCCGGGTAGCAGGTAAGCTGCGGCTTCCAGCCGGGCTTGTCAATATAATCAATATTTTTAAATGCGGTTTTAAAGGCGTAATCATAAAGAGCCGTCAATTCCCTGTGCTTAGTCAATACTATTTCGGGTAGCCTGCTTTTATCATACTCATATTTTTCCATAATATCACTCACCATTCAAGGCTTAATAAATAACAGCTGTATAAAGATACATTCAGCTTTAATTCTTTCGCTTCGCTTAAAACTTCCTGCTTTACCTCGCCCGTACTTTTTGCAAAATCAACTGTTATTTTTGTCATTTGGGGCGCCTCACTGTAGCCTTCAAATATTAAGCCTTTTATGAAATTTTCAAATTGTTAATATCAAGATGATCGGCATATTTAATGCTCAGCGGCTCGGAGTTTTTACAATTCATTGTTATATTATTCAAACTAACATTATCAATATGTTCTTCTGCAAAACCGTGAATAACAGCTCCTACCTGTGAAAACGACAAAATATCGCTAAAGCTTATATTACGAATATGGCATTCTTTAGGCAGCGGCGTTTCACCGTATGCAAGTATTATTTCAAACGGGCTTTTAGCACGAATTTCAAGACCGCGGCAGATAATATTTTCCGACGAAGTGGCAGATTTTGAATCCGGATGCCATCTTCCCATAATTCCAACGCCGCAACAATTCGGTGCTTCTATAATGCAATTTGAGATTATGCTGTCACGGATTTCGCCGTCACCGACGCCGATACGTATTCCGTAATCACGGTGAGCGCGCAAAACACAGTTTGTAACTACAATTTTTTCACAGGCCTTTTTGGTTTTAAGCGGCTCAATATTTCCTCTGAGTGTAAGCGCGTCATCGCCTACATCTATAATACAATCGCTAACGGTAACATTTGAGCAGCAATCAATATCAATTCCGTCATTTGTCCACCTCGGGCGGTCGCCGCTGATTTTCAGCCCTCTTAAATCAGCATTGGAGCAGCCATGCAGAAAAACATGCCAAAACGGACCGTTTACAATATTTACATTGCTTATACTGACATTTTCACATTCACATATAAATATCATCTGTCCCGGTCGCTCGGGATTGGGCTTATAGTCTCTGTCCTCTGCCACAGGATAACCGGGAATTGTATTTTTTTCATTCATCCAATAATTTCCCTGTCCGTCAATTGTCCCGTGACCTTCTATTACAATGTTTTTCTGTTCCAGCGCAACTATCATATGAGCGCCCGTAGCCCACTCGGATACGGCTGCCCTGTTCTGAACGCAAAAATCATCGACATTATAATCTTCTCTTCTGTGGCTGCCTTTAAGCACGCTTCCGGTTGCCAGGTGCAGCCCGCCGTTACTTTTGAGGTACAGCGTTCCTACAATGTACTCTCCTTCGGGAACATATACCATTCCGCCCGCGTCTATCGCCTTTTGGAAAGCTTCTGTATCAAGTGTGATACCGTCGCCCTTTGCTCCGTAATCTTTAACATTTCTCATAATAATATCCTCCTGAAAAATTACTTTTTTAAGACACATCCGATTTTCTGATATTCGGCGTTTCTCCGAATTTTACCGAATAAAGCTCACCTTCAACCGTAAACCAAACGGTTATAAGAGGCTGAATAACAGCTTTCAAGCGTTTCATAGTCTTTCTATCGTTTTAGCAAAGCCCTCTGCCCAATACCACCTGTGCGGGTATTCTGAAAACGTCGCTGTTTATGCCTATCATATTCGCAACATACATACTTGTCATACTCGCCATACAAGAGCCGAGGCAGACTAAAATGTGCGTTCGCATACCTGCCGCTCTGCCGTGCCGCATACGCTCGCCGCCTATAAGAACGCCTATTATCACCGCTGCTAATGAACGCAGCAATACTTCAACAATATTCAATGTTCTCACCGTTTTAAAATGATAATGACTCCAAATAATTCTCATTACACTACAAGCCTATCATTTGCCGA
Source organism: uncultured Eubacteriales bacterium (assembly GCA_934486705.1). Classification (GTDB taxonomy): domain Bacteria; phylum Bacillota; class Clostridia; order Oscillospirales; family Acutalibacteraceae; genus UBA737. The sequence goes on along the minus strand of CAKSQS010000008.1, from coordinate 51,250 downwards.
TAAGGCTTTAGAAAAAATCTGTTTTCCCATCGAATGAAACATCAAAACCGTATTTTTGAGCGTAAGGTATTATATCATCATAATCGGCAAGACAGTTATGCGAAAAGTGATTTAAACAAAATTTGGTTGCGCCGTCCGCATTTCCAATTTGTTTAAGCTTATCGGCAAACTTACAACAGGTATCTATTCCCATATGTCCGCTTTCCCAACCTGTTAAAATACCACCGGTACAGTCAAGCGATACAAAATCGAAATACATTTCGCTTTTTTTAAGCCATTCCCACACCTCATCTTTCAGCAAACCTGTATCATGCGCATAAAGCAGAGTGGATTTTTTATCACTGATCGCATATATAACCGGCGAGGATTTGCGATCGTGATCTGCCGGTAAAGGAGTAATACTGTAATTTTCAATCATAAAGGTTTCAAACGGTTTAATTAAATGTGTCACAACACGATTTTCATTGTTCAAATAATACTCCTTAACCATTTTTTCTGATTTTTCATATACATCCGTCCAACCGTAAACATTAAATGTACTATTATTCCGCAAATGAGCGAAACCAACGCGGCACATCTCTAAATCGGCAGGATAAAAGTGGTCACTGTGTGAATGAGTTATTATACAATGTTGTATTTTTTCAAGCGCTAATCCATGCGTCAAAACATGATGATAGGTATCAGCAGGAAAATCTATCAACAGGCAATCGTCTATTACTGCCTGTGAGCGTGTGCGAATATTTCTTCCTCCGGCTTTTCGCGCCCTTTCGCATGCCTCGCAGCTGCAAAACATCCCCGGAAATCCTTCGGCTGCCGCCGTCCCCAAATATTGTAGCTTCATAAAAATTCCTCTCCTTCAAATTTTATGAGTTTTATATTTTTCAGTACAATTCTCTCTAAAACATAAATGTAAGGCTTCTTCCCACCGTCGCCGCAAGCTGCAAAGCGTCGCCTATAAGCTCATTCGGAAATTTGCCGAGACAATTAAATATTTCCACTGTTAAGCTTTTCAACTATCTTATTAAGTTCTTGCGGCGAGCCTAATATCCCCGTTACGTGCCTGCGCTTTGCGTCGCAGCCGAAAAGATTTTCAACCGCTACACCAATTCCGAATTTTTCACAATACGATACAAGGCTTTTGTAATATCTTATATTATATTCCTCAAAGTTCACGTTTTTCGGAACGGATATGACATAAACCACAATATTTTTTGCACCTAATATTGCCGCCGATTCCATCGCGCGTACAAGGCGAAGATATTTAGGCTCGGAAATATCAAATTTATTGCCGTAGGTCATTAAAAACGGGTCTCCGCCCTCAAAAAGTCTTGTCTACATAATATTCACCTTTTTAAGCTTTTTCTTAAAGCTGCCACCCTGCAAGCCTGCATAAAGGCAAGGGTAAGGTATTTTTCAATCGGCATATCTCTGTAAAAATCATTTTCGTGACGATCGGGCTTTGAGCAGCGGTTAAGCTCAAAAGTAAGTATACCGTTATAGCCGCATTTGTCAAGCCTGTCGGCTATGCCCTGCCAGTCGGCTATGCCGTCAAACGGCAGTAGGTGTAAATCGTCATACCATGTTATATTACCGTCAAAATCGCGTATTCCGAGGTTATCGTTTATATGCGTTGCTATAAGCTTATCCCCGTAGAGAGACAGCATATCCTTTGAATGGTTATAGCACATTTCGTGCCCCGTATCCCAGCAAAAGCCGACTGCGGTGCTTCCCTTAAACCGCTCCATAACCGCCGCTAAATACTCCTCACCCTCGGTATTCTCAAAGGCAACTTTAACGCCGAGACGCTCCGCCTCGCGTACTACCTTGCCGAAATTTTCAAGCCCTTTTTCATTCGGGGTGTGGTCATTAAAGCCTATAAAGGTATGCGCCACCATTATCGGCACGCCGTTTTCGGCGCAGGCATGCAGGCAGTCAATAATCTCCGCCGCCGCTTCCTCGCCTGTTTCCCACATTTCATTCATTCTTACAAACGGCGCGTGTACCGACTGATAAATCATACCCAATTCATCGGCAAGTCTTCTGTATTCGGCTATGTCCTCATGCTTTGTATACCCTGTGAAAAATCCGTCAAACCCGATTTTTTAAAAAAGCCTTATCTGCTCGGGCACGCTTAATTCAAATTGATCGCTTGTTGCAATACATAATTTAGTTTTCCACATAATAATTCACCCGTATATATACTTATATTTTTTTATGTGTGCTTTCCGTAGATTTTTCACAGCATTCAATCCGCAATTTCAAGAGTACCGCCGTTTTCTCTTATTTTTCTTAGAACCGGGCGCTCTTCAGATGGTATGTTCGGGTAATGACAGACAAAATATTTTTGACCCTCAAAGCTTTTAAATATCATTCCGTGCCCACCGTTTTCATCAAACAGCAATTTATCGCAATGCTTCCAATTTCCTGTTATCTCGCCGTTATCGGAATAAGACACAGCCTCTACATAAGCCTTGCTTGTTCCGCTTGACCAAATCATTAAAAGCTCCCCATTCTCGGTGAGGTACATAAAAGGTCCGTCGGTGACCCAGTTATCCTTTTCTTTTTCAGCCCATAAAGGTTCAGACGCTCTAAAGAGTAAAATCGGCTTGCTCACTGCGGTTTTAAGGTCGTCCGACAGGGCTATTGCGCACATTTCACCGTCTTTTACCTGCGTCCATTCATGACAGAAAATCATATAAGGCTTTCCCTCTTTGTTTATGTAAAGCGTGCCGTCAAGGCATTCCCATTCATCGGGGGTTATCGGCTTATCGGTCAGCGGAACAAATTTACCGTCGGGAGTGTCAGATACCAATATCTGCGTTGCGCGGCAAGCGGTTTTGCTTTTAAATGATGCGAGCATATAGTATTTCCCGCGGTATTTATGCACCTCGGGCGCCCAAAAATTTTCAGTCGCCCAAAAATTCGGCGATGCGGTAAAAATCTCCTTAGGCTCGCTCCAGCTTTCCAGATCCGCACTTACATAGACGTCAAACCCATATGCCTCACCGAAATTTACAGAGCCCCGCGTTCCGTAAAGATAATATCTGCCGTTATCAGCTAAAATGAACGGATCTCTTAAATTTATTTCATTTAAAAACATATTATTACCTCTGAAAAAATCATTCAATGCTTATTCGTTTTTTATTTTTGCAAATGCTGCTGTCGCCTATATAAATATCAAAATCGCCCTTTTCAAGAATAAACGTGCCGTTCTCAAGGTAAAAACCGAAATCCTTCAACCCAAGGCTGAAGCTGACTGTGGTTTCTTCTCCGCTTTCGAGCGTAACCTTTTTTGCGCCGCGCAGCTGCCCGCAAGCGACGAGCCGGCAAGTGTTTTTATATCGTTCCCTGACATTGTTTTTGCCCACTCCTATTTTGAAAAAAGCTCTTTAATAAATTCTTCCGCATTTACACCGTTTTCGCACAGCTCCGATTTATCGTTTGCAAAATATCCGCCCCCGCGGTAACCAACCACAGAAACGTGCCCGTTTTCGTTATAGCCGTTTATTGTATTTATAAGATAATTCATAAATTCACGGCGATACCACTGCGGCTGCTGAATAAACCAGGTTATTTCATCCTTGCCCCATACATAAGAGTTGGGGTCGGTCGTATCGGTTTCACCTAAGCTGTAATTATCAAATTCAACAAGATAGGGGTATTTCTCGGCATACCAGCCGGAGGGTGATTTACCCGAAATTCCCGATTGATAAACAGAATCGCCCCAGTAGCCCTTTTCTATTATGCAGCGCTGCGGGTTTGTTTCGCTCACCGCATGCTTTGTTTCACCCATTGCCGCGTGCATACGCGCGGGCGCTACAATCATATCTGTAAGCATAGTGCCGTCAGCCGCTTTAAAATCATTCTTATGCGCGTTTATAAGCACATAGCCGCGCCGTGCGTGGGTCTTTGCATAATCGCGTATCATACCTATAAGCTTTGTATACACAGCGTTATTTGTATCATTTTTACCTGTCAGCCCCACCTGACCGAGGTGCAGCGCCTCAAAGCCTAAGTCAATATAGCTGCACGCTCTGTAATAAACAAACATCTGCATTTCGGTGGTGGTAATATCGGGTATGTTGAAATCCTTTTCCCAATAATCCACACCGTAGCCGTCGGCAAACTCGGTAAGGTCTGCATTAAAGCAGCGGTTTTCGGGGGTAAGCCCGAACGCCTCAAAAACATACGCCGGTATAGGTATATTATTCATACTGTTACCGGAAACCTCAAAAATGCACGCCTCGAAAACAATATCGGGGTCAACCGAATGTGCTGCTGCCAGCTTTGCCTTTAAAAACGGATAATTTTTCTCATACTCATAAGATGGATACCACTCGCCCGTGGCACGCTGAACATATTTAGCGCCCACATTTAAAAGAAAGCGCATTGCCTCATCATTAAAGCTGCCGTTGTTATTGCTTAAAGCGTATGTAACCGCCCTTGAAAGATAATTATTAAGCACCTCAAGGCTTATGGAATTTGAAAAGCTGAAGCTTTTGCTGTCGTTCAAGCCCTTTTCCGCTATGCAGCGCAGTGTTTTGCCGTTTTCACCCGCATTGCTTACATACTTTTCAACGCCGTATACATCGGTGTAGCGCATTTTAACGGTATAGCTCTTGCCGTGGGTAAGCCCTGCCGTGCATTTTACCGAAGTTTCGGTAATGCCGTCCCTGTAAAACAACCGCCTGCCGTATTCGTCATATATGCCTACGCTTACGGGCTTTCCGCTCTGCGGAGCAGACCAATTGAGCGTGGGATTTTCGGAGAACAGAAATTCATCGGCATATTGCAGTAAAACCGGCTTGCTTTCTTTAGCGCCGCCCGTTACCGTAACGCCGTTATCAAGGCTTACCGTTTTACTGTTCACGGCGCTTATTATTGTCGCATCGCCCAGTATTATTTCAATATTGCGGAAAGTAACATTTGTATCGACCTCAAGTGATTTAACGCCCGACGCGTCAATGCAGCCGCCGCTTATTGTGATTTTTTTGGAGCTGTTCGGCCAAATAACACCGACCGCACAGGTCAGCTTATCGGTAATATAAATCGTTCCGCCGTCCGGTACAAGATTTATCGCCGTTTTCAGCGTTTTTACAGGGGCGCTGCATGAGCCGTCGGCACTGTCCGACCCGTTATCCGACAGGTAAATTTCCCCCGCGGTTTCCTCGGAAATTATTTTTTTCAGCGCTATTAAATCCAATATATCTATACGGTTATCCGCATGACAATCGGCGGCGTTTTTATCAAAGTCATCTGCCTTGACCCCAAGCAGCTCTTTGCGCAGCGCGCTCAAATCAACCGAGTTAACATTTTTGTCGGAATTAACATCGCCCAATATAAAGCTGTCGCTTGATACTACGCGCACATACCCGTTTTTCACCGAGCCTAACAGACGGTTAAGGTCCGAATCGCAAATTTGGGTTTTGTCGCCCACAGTCACGGCATAAACTCCCTCAGCGGCATTTTCGTCCGTTTTAAGCGATAGCGACCAAGAAAATCCGCCATCCGCCGACATATCAATATCGCTTAAAATTTTAAGGTGATTATTTTTATCGGTAAAATAATCGTTATCCTCTTCCGATAACCGCTTTTCGCCGAAATAAACCTCTTTAACGGTGAAAATTTTCGGCAGCGCAATATCTATAAGCGCACTTGAAACAGCTATGCCGTCCGTTTCGGGAGCAACATTTATTTCATAGTAAAACTCCCCGCCCGGCTTTGCAAGCGCCTCGCTTTCAAGACTTAAAGCAAGCCCGCCGTTTTCCGCCGCACCTACGCTTACGCATAAATTGCCGAATAAGGTTACCGCCGCCAGTAAAACCGCCGCTATACGTTTTGCTCTTACCATAAAAAATCAAGTCCTTTAAATTTATTTAATATTCGCAAACATTTCCTTTATCATATCTTCGTCCCCCGCACCCTCGGGGCAAGCGGCAGATTTATCGTTTGCAAAATAGCTGCCCCCGCGAAAACCGACTATAGAAACATGGCCGTTTTCATTGTAATTATCAATTTTTTTAACAAGGAATTTCATAAATTCCCGTCTGTACCAAGCGGGCTGCGCCGCATACCAGGCTATTTCGTCCCTGCCCCAAACGTAGCTGTCCTTATCGGTGGTGTCACCCATAACGCCGCCGTAATTATCAAACTCAACAAGATAGGGGTATTTCTCGGCATACCAGCCCGAGGGTGAAGTGCCCGAAATTCCCGAGCAGTAAATCGAATCGCCCCAATACCCCGGCTCAATATCGCAGCGCTGCGGGTTTGTTTCGCTTACGGCGTGGTTTACCTCGTCCTTTGCGGCATGAACACGTACGGGCGCTACTATCATATCCACAAGCATTTTGCCGTCGGGTGAGGTGAAATTGTTATTATGCGCGTTTATAAGCACATACCCGCGGCGCGAATGAGTTTTTGCGTATTCCCTTATCATTTGTATAAGCCTTGTATATACCATATTTTCGGGGTCGCTCCTGCCGGTAAGCTTAACCTGACCGAGATGTAGCGCCTCAAAGCCTACGTCAATAAAGCTACACGCTCTGTAATAAACAAACATTTGCATTTCGGTTGTGGTAATATCGGGTATGTGATGATCCTTTTCCCAATAGTCAACACCGTAGCCGTCCTTAAACAGGGTTAAATCAACATTAAAATTGCGCTTTTCGGGCTTTAACCCAAACGCCTCAAAAACCCATTCGGGAATCGGAATATTGTTCATATCAATACAGGACACCTCAAAAATGCACGCCTCGAAAATAATATCGGGGTCTGTTTTGTGCGCCGCCGCAAGCTTTTCTTTGCACGCGGTATAATACTGCTCAAACTCATAGGAGGGATACCACTCCCCCGCCGCGCGCTGTATGTATTTTGCGCCTACCTTTGTCAGAAATCTTACAGCTTCATCGCAAAACGCGCTGTTAAAAACATTGGGGCGGTTATTTAAAAAGCCTACATATGTTACCGCCTTTTCAAGATAATTATTGAGTACCTCAAAGGAAATTGAGCCGTTAAATTTATAATCTTTCATAATTTTTCCGCCTTTCATGCGTTTTCATCCAGTATAGCGTTCATTTTTTTAGGTGCGTTTGCGGGGGCTTTAGGCAGGCGGTAAAGCAAGGTGTATTTTGATGAATACTCGCCGCACTCAAGAATAATGCTAAGCGTATCAGCCCCGTTTACAAACGGCAGCTTATACCTTACCGTAGGACCTTCGGCGTTTGTGCATATCGGAACATCCTTATACTCCCAGTTAAGCACATTTACCTTTTCACCCTCGCCCACCCGAATAAATACCTTAACCGTGCCGTCAGGCAGCTTTTTAAGCGAATCATTAAGCAGGAATAAATCGAAATCCAGCGTTTCACCCGCTATATTTACAAGCTTTCTGTACCTTGCGCTTGCAAGCACACTGCGGCAGGCGTTTGCCACCGAGTAATAAACAGGCTTTATGCTGTTCGGGTAAGAAACAAGGCTGTTATTTCCCGTGTTGGGCCACGGCTCGTTAAAGCACCAGTTTGAAACAATGGAGCAATAGGGTTTTTGCCTTCTTGCTTCCTCGAAAATAAACTGTTGCCCCACACATTGCAAAAACTGCCCGCACTCAATAAGGCGTTCAAGACCTTCAACCTTACCGAAATAGCGCTCAATTTGCAAGCTTAACCAGTGCGCGCCGTGCTCCATTACTGTTTCGTTTTCTGCGCTCATCGGCTCAAGCTTTTCTTTGTCGGCTATCATTTTAAGGGTTTCGGGGGTGGAAAAGCCTCCGCCGCCGAATTCGGTGTAGGCGGTGTTTCGGCTTTCCGCCAAAACCTCTATAACCTCACGCCCATCGTTAAGGTTAAAGGCATACGGTCCGTGCGCCATACCCATAACGGGTGATGTGGGTAAAAACGGAATTTCGGGTGTTTTAAGGAAGGTGAGCGTGTGCATAAGGCGTATGGGCTTATCCTGCTCGGTCATAAGCGACCAGTTATTGAAAAGCTCGTTTCCGCCGCACCAGAACATAAGGCATACATGCTGCTTTATGCGGTCGATTATCGCAGTCGCCTCGCTTTCAAGCACCGAAACATAGTGCTCTGTGCCCTCATAGCAATTGCAGGCAAGAGGAAATTCCTGCCATATCATAATTCCCAATTCATCGCAAAGCTCAAAAAAGCTTTCTTTGTTTATAATCGCGCCGCCCCAGCACCTTAAAAAGTTGAGGTTGGCTTTTTTCACAAGCTCCAATTGCTCACGGTAGCGCACATAGGTAAGCGTGCCGTAAAATATTTCGGGGCATACCCAGTTTGAGCCCTTTGCGAAAATAACGGTGTTATTGAGCCTTACGGTTATAGGCGGCGTGTTGCGGCTCATGGGGTAGTTGAGCCTTTCCTCCCAAGAGCCCTCAGCCTTTACAAGCTCTATTTTCTTAAAGCCTATTTTGCGGCTTACCGTATCGCAGCCGTCTGCGGCGGTAACGGTATAAAGCGGCTGCGCACCGTAGCCGTTGCACCACCAAAGGCTGACAGATGAAATATCCGTTTTAATTTCTTCGCCGTTGCCCTCGAAAATAACCTTACCGTCGGGGTCGGCAATTTCCCAGTGAGTATCGGGCACGCCGTTTGATAAAAGCCGCAAATGCGCCGTTTTAAGATCTTCCGACAATGTATAGGAAATTTCGGGTTCTAATGCCGCCTCGCGCGCGGTTTCCTCTATGTAAATCTCTTCCCATATACCCAGCGGCACAAGGCGGGGGTGGAAGTCCCAACCGTAGCTTACCGCAGGCTTACAGCACTGGTTAGCCTCGTCGCGCGTGTCCTTATGCACACCGGGCAGGGTGCTTTTCGGCGCGGGGTAAACAATTATTTCAAGCGCTATTTTACCGCCCGAAAGCTTTGTGAGCGGTATGCGCTGCCGCTTATACATACCCTCATAATCGCAGATTTTATTGCCGTTTGCGTAAATTTCGTAGCGGTAGTCTATTCCGCCTATATAAAGGTGCAAAAAGCTGTTTTTATTTGTGTTTGAAGCGTCAAATTCCGAAGTATATACCCAGAATTTATCCTCCATCCATTTATACTCTTTAAAATTCAGCTCCCTGTTGTAATCGGGCAGGTTATACTGCCGCGCATAATCAAGCTGAACCGCACCCGGCACTGTCGCAGCAAAATATTCCTGCGGTCTTTCCTCTCTGCTTTCGCAATAGCCTACCTGCCAGTTAAGTAAATGTCGCATATTCTTTCCCCTTAATTTTTTTCAAATTGATTTTTAATTCTGCCTATTTTCATAAGCGTTTTAAGTACGCGTTCGGCGCAAGCATACACCTGCTCGCGGGTAAGCTCGCCGTTTTCCAGCGCCTGCGTTACACCCTCAATATCCCCCGTGGACATTTTAAGGTCGTGCCCCGCTTTAAGCTCCTCGGTGTGCTTTGAGTCGTTCCACCAGTCGGTCATAAAAATGCCGTTCCAGCCCCACTCGCCGTGCGGAATTTCGGTTATAAGGGTGTAATCCTCGCAAACCTTTTTATCGTTCACGTGGTTGTATGAGCTCATCATTCCCCACGGGTTGCTTTCCTTAACGGCTGTTTCAAACGCCTTTAAATATATTTCACGCAGCGCCCTTGCCGATACGCGGCTGTTGGATTTCAACCGCTCAAACTCGGTGCTGTTTGCCGTGTAATGCTTTAATACCGCCGCTATTCCCTTTGACTGCAGCGCCTTTATGTAATAAGCCGCCGTAATACCCGCAAGGTACGGGTCTTCCGAATGGTAGGAGCAGTTTCTGCCGCCCGCGGGGTTGCGTATAATATTTATTGAGGGCCCCAAAAGGTAATCCACGCTGTACTTTAAGCATTCCTCAGCCATACAAAGCCCGTAATCGGCAAAAAGCTCCTTGTTAAAGGTGGCTGAAAGCACCATTCCCACAGGGAAGGCAATCGGTATTTGATCGAATTGCCTTAACCCACAGGGTCCGTCAGCCGTTTGTGCCGCAGGAACACCGCGCTCGTGCAGCGGTGAATTACACCCTACATCCCCGCCGGGGGTCAAATTGTTTGTAGTTCCCGAAACGATAGTAGCAAGCTCCCTGTTTGTAAGCTGCTCCAAAAACGGTTTCATTAGCTCGGGGGCGCGGTATACCTCGCTTAGCTGTATACCCTTTTTGGGGTAATTTGCGGGGTCATCTATCAGCTTGCGGCGCGGTATCGCCTGAAATTGCGAATTGCGTTCTCTTATATCGTCAAGCGGAATATCCGCCGCGGTTATTTCACACTCCGCCTTTTCAAGATAAATTAAGCTAATATCTGGGAACGGAACATTTTCCGCCGCTATTTTCAAATAGACCTTGCCCTGCGGCAGCGAAATTGCAAAGCGGTCGCTTGTAATAAACCTTTTCGGCTCGCCCTCGCTGTATGTTCTTTTAAGTATATTTCCGCCGAGCGGCTGTACTATGTTGGAGGCAAGCACCGTCATTACGGTATTCATGGGTCTGTCCTCGCCCGAATAGGCGTATTTAAAGCTTACGGCGTAGTTTCCCGCTTCTTCAACCTCCAATTTATAGGTCACAAATTTACCCGCAAATTCAAAATCGGTAACGTACGAGCCGCCGTGCCCCAAACCGTCGTCCTCATAATTGGCGGTGGTGATTTTAAAATCACATTCATACATATTTGCCGCCTCAACCGTATTTATGCCGTCTTTGTGTATAACGGTTTTAACGTCGGTTTTTTCAAATATAAGGCTGTCTGCCGCAAAATCGGTTTGCGGCTTCAGCGTTAATGTGCAGCGCTCTAAGGGTAAATTCAGCGCAACCGAGCCGTTTTGGGGCTTTAAATCGTTTATTTTAACGTTATTTACATATATATCGCAAAGCTTATTCGGTGCGCCCGCGCTGTCGCCAAAGGTCAGGCGGTACTCCCCGCCAGTGCCCGGCAGCAGTGAGTATGTATAGCTTTCCCCGGCGCAGAAGCCCGCGAATTTTTCGGACGCGTTATTAAAGCTTTCCGCTTTAATTTCCGTTTTGCCTATTGCGCTTATTCCGTGGTAACCGTCGCCTGTGTTTGAATGCGGCAGCTTTTCGTATTTTCCGCTGCGGGTAAGTCTTTCCGACAGGGTGGTTATAATTTCATGGCAGTGTTCTGTTACTCTTGTGCCCTGTTCTTTATGCGTGCCTATAACCTCGGTATTGTGCGAATCGGTGCCGAGCATTATTTTATATTCGCCCTTTTCCATAACCCAAACGGATTTTTCGCCCAAAACGCCAATATCGTCAAACGCCGCCATACTGTCGGTTTTAAAGGAAATGCTTATTTCCTGCGTTTCACCCGGCTTTAAAAGCCTTGTTTTTTCAAAGCCGCAAAGCTGCTTTTCTGCGCCCGAAAGACGCGCGCCGTCAGCTTTATCCGGCACGGAATAATAAAGCTGCAAAACCTCTTTACCGGGCATTTTTCCCGTGTTTTTAACGCTTGCCGTAACCGTTATTGTGCCGTTTTCCTCTTTAAAGCTCTTATCCGTTATTTCAAACGAAGTGTAAGAAAGCCCGTATCCGAACGGGAAAACTACCTTTTCGTATTCCTTTTCAAAGCTTTCAAAATAGCGGTAGCCTACGAAAATATCCTCGGTGTAATCCTGCAAAAGTCCGCCGCCGTGCTGCCCAAAATCGGCAGATGAGGGATAATCCTCAAAATGCCGCGCAAGGGTTACGGGCAGCTTGCCCGAGGGGTTAATTTTCCCCAGCATAATATCGGCTATGGAAAGATTTCCGTTTACGCCTAAGTGATTGGTGTAAATTATACCCTTTATGTTAAAGTCACTGAGAAACCCGAGGTCTATATTACAGCCGATATGCAGTATTAAAACGGTGTTTTCAAAAACCGAGCAGACATTTTTTATCATATTGCGCTCTGTTTCGCTTATTATATAATCGCCCACTTCTATTTCCATATCGCTGTTTTCATAGCTGGCACGGGTTATAACCATAACGGCGGTATCAGCCCCGCGTTTTTTTGCTTCAAGCGCCTTTTCGGCGGTTATTTTAAGCTCGGGAAAAACGTGCGCGTTGCGCCACTCGCCGTAGGTGCGCTGCACAAACTGCCTGCGCCATACGAGGTATTCGTTATATAGCGGCTCATCAATTACCATTCCGCGCTTTAAAAACGCCTCGGTTATACCCACAGAGTTCTCTGTGTCAACCTTTACCCCCTCGTTTGCTGCCTGCGCGCCCAACTGCGTTGCGCCGAACACCGCAAGGCGGGCATTTTCAAGCGGCAGAATATTGCCCTCGTTTTTCAAAAGCACTATTCCCTCGCCCGCTACATCAAGGCAGAAATTCAGCCTTTCTTCTTTTTGTGAAAAATCCTTGTTTGCTTTCATTTTCAAGTCTCCGTATATTAAAAATAAAATGCACTTATTTTCTCTTCAAATAAATTATACCTGTTATAGAGTTTTAAGTGCATTTCAATAGCTTTCATATTTAAGTTTAAATTTTACGGTGTGTGAGCTTGCAATTCCCTGCTCCCCCACACCGTGGGAAAGCAGGGTTTTATTTAATTTTAAAGTGTGTCTATTGCGCCTATAAGATATTTTCTGAGTAATGTAAGGTCTGCGCTGTTAGCAACTCCGTTGCCGTCTAAATCGGGGTCGACGCCGGTTGTAGTGTCAACACCAGCAATTATTTTTTTAAGCTTAACATAGTCGAGCAGGTCTACTTCATCATCACCGTTTACATCGCCGTTTTTATAGGTCGGTGCGTCAGCCGAATACGGGGTGAACGCCACGCCGGAAAGCCGCATAGTATCCTCGCCGACAAAATCATTACTGGCTTTTTCGGGCCATAAAACTCTTATAAATTTATAATTGTTTTGTGCCGCCGACACATATGCGCTGTATTTATTTCCTACGGCAATTGTATCTTCCTTAGTCACCGTGATGCTTGTAATATCACTCCATTCGCCGTCACCGTTGCTGCCCTGAATTCTCATAACAAAATCCTTTACAGCCGCATAACTGCCGAGATTCCACGGGTTATAAAAGCTTGCATAAAATGCAGTACCGGGTTTAACATTATATGATATCCAAGTATTGGCATGACCTCTGTCTCTCTGGCTTGCCCAATCGCAGTCGAACGAGCCGTCCGACTCGTGAACAATAATATCGTTTATTGCGTACATACCGTAATTTGACAAGGTATCGTTATCAAATACCTGACCTGCCGTTGCGGTATAGTCATATACTACTTCGTCATAAGCTTCTTCGTTCGCTGTGAAAGCAACCGCTTCAAGCTGTGATAAGTCATTTCCCGTAACGCTGCTTGTTTTACCGGGCCAGCTGATTTTAATAAACTCATATTTATTCTGTTCGGCGGTAATTATACCCGTGTAGTATTGCTTACCTGCAACATAGGTTTCATCATTGAAAACGGTTGCAACATCGGTCCAGCCGCCGTTAGGCGAGTCACTTCCGCTTATTTTAACGGCATAACCGTATTGATTGCGGAAATTGTTCGCTCCGCCTTCCCAGCCTATATAAAAGCAGGAATAAAATGCCGTACCGGGCTTTACTCTGTAAACAACGTTTGTATCGTTTTTGCCGCTGTCTTGGTAACTCCAATCAGTGTCAAAACGTCCGTTATCGGAACGGCGCTTAAAGCCGCCGCCGTAGCTCCATATACCGAAATTATCCTTCGTATCATTGCTGAGGGTCATATCCGTATTTTTTGTATAATCATATTTAAGCTCGGTATATTCAACGCGGTTAATATCGAACAGATCGTTGCCGGCGTAGGGATAAACCTTATTGCCTTCTGTGTCATACACAGAATCAAGCGTTTTATTCAGCGGGAATTTAACCTTAATATAGGTAACGCCGTCCGGAACAATAAAATTCCAGTCCATACGGCGGCGCGCCGCGTGCGGGTTGCTCTCGCTCCATGTGCGCGTTTGACCGTTGGTATACCCTGCGCTCCATACCGGTGAAACAGGGAGAAGCTCATAATTTACATTATCGGCAGAGCCGTAAATCTCCATAGTCCAGTCAAGCGCATTATCGTAACCGAGCTTAGCCGCAATTGCTTTGTAATCTATATTCATATTACCCTCGGTAACGTTAAGCCCAAAGCGCGTGCCCGGCTGCACCTTATAAATAAGGTACGGGTTATATCCGCTGCCTGTGTCTTTCCACGTGACCTGAATTGTATTGCTGCCTTTATAAATATCATTGCTTGCAACAGCGCCTGTGTCCGTACTCTTTGAAAAATCAATGCGGTGAACATCAGCTGCGTTTTCTGCCTTTGTGTAGGTTACGGATTTTATACCCGCGCTGCGGTCATTATCGGTCGGCAGCACAATTTTAACAAATGATATATCGTTGGGTGTGCCTATCTTAAGTGTTTTCCCGCTTATATCGGGTTCGGCATCGGTCCAGCTTACCATATCGCGGCTTACAAGCACGTTTACATTTGAAAAATCGGTGGTGTCGCTGAAAACCGCCGTAAACTCGGTATTTTCGGCAATATTGTAAATTGCGTAGGGGTTTGTGACATTTAAAATATTATCACGTGTTGATACATCCCAACGTGTATCCAAGTCTATCGCGAGAAGACCGTCGCCGTCTTTTTTGTTTTCGTCACTGCCGTACTGTTTGCTCGGATCTTGTACGGAAACTCCCATACCGTCATACATATTGAGCGTGGTATAGTAATCATTGAGATATGCTCTGCCAACCGCCCCGACGGTTGAATAATCTGTGGTTACTGCCGTGCCGCTGTCGGCAGCAGATGAGGTGACGCCCGCCATACCTGTAAGCGAGCAAGCGGAAATTGCCAGTGCCAAAACAGTGCTGAGAAGCTTTGCCGTTTTTTTAAATTTCATCTGTGTCACTCCGTTTTTAAAATTTTATTTAACTCCGACTCCGTTTCAACCGACCACGTGGCAAGGCGGTTAAAACGGACGCCGTTAAGCTACAAATAAAGGTTAATGCCGTTTAAGTGCGTTTCTTTTTCTTTTTTACAATCAAGAGCACTGCCGTGCCTATTGCGGCAAGGCCGAGCACTCCGCCGCCTATCCAGAGCGTCCATACCCACCAGGGGTAGTAATATCCGTCAATAACGGTTACAACCTTGCGCACGCGCCTTTTGCCCTTTTTAATTTTCGGCTCTTTAGCGGTATTCTTGTTTTCGTCTTCAGTTCCGAAATCAATATTAAAGCCGTTATCACCGTCAAAATCGGTATCATCTGGCAAAAGCGAAATATCGTCGTCATCACCGAAATCGGGGTCGTCAAAGTTATAGTTGTTATCGTCGTCGCCGTCCTCCGGCTGCTCGTACTGACCGTTATCAAGCTCGCCGGGTGCTGTTTCCGTACCCTTGGTGTAAAATGCCGAGATCAGCTCCATAGTGTCGTTTCCGGCATACGGGAAAGCGCCGTCTGTAAGCAGGCTTACGTCGCCCGTCATCGGGAACTCAACCTTTACATACTTAATTCCCTCGGGAACTTCGTCAAGCGTTAGCACCAGTCCGCCCCTTTTCGGGTTTACTTTGCTTACGCGCAGCTTTACCCTTGAGTAAGCGGGCTCTGTCCATGTGCGGTGGTCGGCGGAAACATAAAGCTTGGGCAGGAAATCAGTGCCGAGCGCTTTTTCTATGGTGTTTAACACCGTTACATTAAATGTAACCTCCGCCTGGAAAGCCGTTCCCGCAACAACATTATAGGAAACATAGGGCCTTGAAACATCGCGCCTGCCGTTCAGGTAATCCCATGCAACCTGTATGCCTGTTCCCTCGCCGAAATATGCCGACCAGCTTCTTGTCTGGTAGAATTTATAATTAACCTTGCTCAGCGCGTCAATAATTCCGCCGCCGGTAAACTGTTCCTTATCGTAGTATTTATCGGTTTCGCCGAACTCGTGCGTTCCGTAAACATCAAGCTCGCCGTATTCACCGGGTGTTATGCCCACGCCGTTTAAGCCTATTATGCGCGCGCCGCTCTCGCCGTTCACCTCGCCGCTGTGCGGAAATTCTGCCTTTATATACTGCGTTTCGGCGCCTGTTCTGAATTTATAGGTATCAATAACGCCTATGCCGGCATTATTTGCGGTTTCGGGTGCAGCCGTGTTTTCAGTCCAGCTTTTGCCGTCAGCCGATTCATAAAGCTTAATGCTCCAGTTTTTGCCCATTGCCTCGCATTTTGCGGTATCGCGTGTCACCGAGAATACAGCGTCGGTATCGGGCTTTACAAGATACACTGCATATGGGCGCTGTACCTTTGCGCCGTTCTTTGCGTATTCCTCGGTGGCGGCAAGGTATGCCGCGCCGTCGGCAAGCTCGGCTATTTCAACGCCGTTGTAGCGGTAGAGCAGTAAATCGTTGTAAACCTCATCGGCAAAGTCAAGCTTTGATACGCCGGTGTACTGATATTCACTGTATGTGCCGTAGCTGTCAAACTCGGCATAAGACTCCGTAAAAGCCACCTCGGCAAGACCGAAGCAGGTATTGCCCGCATAAGAATCATTGGCTTTTGTAGGCCAAACAATCCGCAGATATGTGTATTTGTTTTCCTCGGCGGTAAGCATTACCAAATGGTGCTTGTTATTGCTGTTTTCGGCGTTCACCGTAACGGTTTTGGCAGTTACCCAGTCGCCGTTTGCTTGCTTGCCCTGAATTTCTATTACATAATCCTTTATTTTTAGGAATTCGTTAAGATTATTCATATACATTGTTATAAATCCTGCATAAAAGGATTTTCCGGGTCTTACCATATACTCTACGTATGGGCGGCGATTATAGTACATTCCATCCCAATTACCTTCAAAAACGCCGCCGAAGCCGTTATCGCGACTGATATTCTGATGATAATCATTTATACCGAAATCGCTCTTTGTTTCCTCGCTCAAAGTGCCGTCTATAAAGTAATCGCCGTCGTTTTCCTTGTAATAATCGTACTTTATTGCCGAATACTCAACACGGTCAATATCGAACAAATCATTGCCGATCCATTTCCATACCTGTTCCCCGTCGGCGCTTGTCATAGTGGTTAAATTCTGTGTAATGGGGAATTTAAGCTTTATGTAAATAATTCCGTCAGGTACGGTAAAACTCCAATCGGCGCTGCGGCGTGCGTCTCCGCTTTCCTGATAGTTTGCGTATCTCGCGCTGTAAGCGGGGGTAACGTTCAGCTTTTCAAAGCTTACATTATCGCTTGATGCGTAAACCTCAATATTCCAGTCGGTCGCCTTTTTAAAGCCTAATTTTTCCGCCGCCGAATCGGCGCTGCGGTTGCTTGTAACGGTAAAGCCGAAGCGCGTGCCCGGCTGCACCTTATAGGTTAAATAACCGTTATAAGAGTTTTCGGTTTTGGCGCTGTCAAGCGCTGTCCAATCAGGTTGAATAACAACGCCTTTATAAATACCGCTTTGCTCAAATGCGCCTGTATTTGCGGCGTCGGCAAAGTCAAGTCGCTTTACATTAGCGGCATTTACCGCCTTTGTGTAGGTTACAAGCTTAATACCGGCGTTATAGTCGTTATCGGTCGGCATTTCTATTTTCACAAATTCCGATTTTGCCGCCGTGGCTACAGTAACCTTTTTACCATCGGTTTTAATTTCCGCCTTTTCCCATGTAACCGCGTCATCACTTGCGTAAAAGTTTATTTTGGAAATATCGGTTGTATCGGTAAATGTTGCGCAGAACTCTGTGCCCTTTTCAATATTGTAAATTGCATAGGGGCTTGTAAGCTCTACCGCCTTATCAACGCTGTTTACCTGCCAGCGCCAATCCTTATCAATAACTATTGCGCCGTCACGCAGCTCAAGACCCACGCCGTCGTACATTTTAAAGGTGCTGTAATAATCCTTTATGCGGGGGTGCTGCTTGTTTGACATTGTGGAATAGTTTGCATTTACCTTTTTTGCCTCTTCGGCAGAGGGGGCTGTAAACTCCACGCGGTTAATATCGAATAAATCATTGCCGGGATAAGGCCATACCTTTTCCCCGCCGGCGCTTGTCATTGTGCTTAAATTCTGCGTCACGGGGAATTTAAGCTTTATATAGGCTATACCGTCGGGAACAATGAAATTCCAGTCGGCGCGCCTGCGTGCGTCGTGGCGTGTCGGGTGGCTTGAGTCCCACACGCGCGGCTGATTATTAGCGTGACCGCCGCTGTAAACCGGCTTTACGTTCAGCTTTTCAAAGGTTACGTTATCACTTGATGCATAAACCTCAATATTAAAATCAAGCACGTCTTCATAGCCTAATTTTCTTGCTATGCTGTCAATATCCGTACTTCTTTCGGCATTTGTAACATTAAAGCTGAAACGCGTACCGGGCTGAACACGGTAGGTAAGGCAGCCTTCATAAGAATTTGCGGTTTTAGCTCCGTCAAGCGCGGTCCAATCCGCCTGAACGGTGTTGCCCTTATAAATTCCCTTGCTTTCATAAGCGCCCGTGCCCGACTGTGAAAAATCAAAGCGCTTGAAATTTTCGTTTTCGGGTGCAGCCGTGTAGCTGACGGATTTAATCCCCGCATCGCGGTTATTATCTGTCGGCAGCGCAATTTTCACATAGCTTACACCGCTCGCAGCCCGAACGGTAACGGTCTTGCCGTCTATCTCGGTATCAGCCGGGCTCCAGCTTACCATATCTTCGCTCGTGAAAAAGCTTACTTTTGAAAAATCGGTAGTGTCACTGAAAACTGCCGTTAAATCGGTATTTTCTGCAATATCGTAAATTGCGTAAGGGGCGGTGAGCGCCACAGCCTTATCAATACTGTTTACCTGCCAGCGCCAGTCAAGGTCTATTGCAAGCACGCCGTCATCACGAACATCAAGCCCCGCGCCGTCATACATATTGAGGGCGGTATAATAATCGTTGAGGTATGGCTTTAAAAGCTTACCCACCGAGGAATAATCGCAATCTACCTTTGTATCATCTGCCGAAGCGGCAAGCCCTACCGACACCGAAGCCGTTGTTACCAGCATTGCCAATGTCAGTAAAATGCTTATAAGCTTTGCCGTTTTTTCAGACCTCATATGCCTTGCTCCTTTTAATCTTTTGTAATATAAGCCTTAACCTAACTTATCGAGTATGCTCTGAATTTTGGGTGAATACTCTGCGCCCCTGGTCTCCCATGTAGCGTTACTCTGTAAGAAGTTCTGACCCCATGCTTCCCATGTAGTGCCGAGAATTTCCTTTATTCCGAGGGAGGTTACGGGTACCATATTGTATTTGTTTACGCAGTCCTCTGAATATTGCCTTGCCTGGGTTGTAAATTTATTTTGCTTGTAGTAAATTTCGGCAACCTGGTTGCTGTAATGGTCGGACGCTCTGAGCATTTTAATAAAGTTCATTGCAATGTCCTTATTTTTAGAGCCGCTGGGAACTGCAAGACCGTCAACCGTTGCAAAAACATTGTAGCCGCTCTGCTTGGGGTCGCGCGCTAAGGGTACTATATAAGCAGTGCCGTCCTGTGCCATTGCGTTGATTTTCTTGTTGTTTACATTTGATGCCACACCGTACATCATAGCCGCCTTGCCGTTCTGGAAGGTGTCCGCCGCCTTTTGAATTATGCAGTAGTTGGCGTCGCTCATCTTTTTATACATATTCATGGCGCGGGTAATATTGGCAGATGTAAAGTTGCTTATAATTCCGTTGTTTGTGTACTTAATAAGGTCCTCGCCCGTAGTTGCCGCCATACCGTAGGGGAAGCTTGAATTTTCGGGGGTTGCAAGACCGTAAATGCCCTTAGCCTTATCGGTGGTTTTCTTTATAAGGTCGTACATGGTGTCCCATGTCCAGTTGTTAGCCTTAACAAGTGCCTTCGGTCTCTGGTTTTCGGGTATACCGAACTGCTCAAAAACACTGTCGTTTACCCAAAGACCAGTTCTCGCGCCGTTCGGCTCTTTGAAAGTGGGCCAGAAGTATACCTTACCGTTGAATTTCAGTTCATTTAAAAGCTTGCGGTCGGCGTCGCTGTAAACCCCGTTGTTAAAGTCAATGTGGTCGCTCAAAGGCTCAATAATTCCCCTGTAAACTACCGAGGGGTAGTCCTGGTTTGTAACCTCGTAAAGGTCGGGCGCGTTGTTTGCCGCGTGCATTGAAGCTAACTTCTGCTGCATACCGCTCCAATCGGCACAACGAATAATTTCAAGGTTCCCGCCGCAAAGCGCCTTAAACATTGAGCGGTAGCACTGGTTCATAAGACCGTCCTCGCCCCAGGTGGAAAGTATTTTGAGCGTCTTGCCCTTTGCGGAGTCCTTAAGCTGCTTTTGCAACTCCTTCTGCGGGTTAGAGTCCTTCTCAAGGTCCTTCGTGTCAAGGGCTACGCTGCTGCCGTGATTTGCGTCGATTTTGCTGCTGTCGGTACTGTCGGTGCTGCCGCTTTCTTCATCGTCATAAATAATATCGACAAAGCTATCGGTAAGCGATTCATTGTCCGAGCTGTTTGATTTTTTGCACGCCGTGCAGGAAAAAATCAAAGCGAGCGAAAGTGAAAATGCAAATAATCTTAAAGCTGACTTTTTCATAATAATCTCCTTTTGCCTTACGGCTGTATTTATATAAAGACTTAACAAAGCCTGTATACCGGTTTATCCCACTATTCCCGAGGTCTGTATGCTTTCGGTAAACCACTTTTGGAAAATGATGTATACCGTCATTGGGAAAAGCATAAACAGCAGCGCCCCCGCCTGCTGATAGGCTGCGGTCGCCCCTACAATATCTCCGCTTACGCTCTGCGATACGGTTCTTTGCAAAAGCGACAGCTGAGAATTAAGTGTATCTAAGTTTTCAAAGAAAAAGGTTGAAAACATTGTGTCGTTCCAGTGCGCCACAAGCGATAAAAGCGACACTATGATAATTGACCCGCTTGAAAGCGGCAGCATTACCTTTAAAAAGGTTTTAAACGGTCCGCAGCCGTCAATATATGCCGCGTCCTCAAGCTCGGGTGCCAACCCCAAAAAGAACTGGCGGTAAATGAATATGAACAGCCCCGAGCGTATTCCGCTTGCAAAAAGCGATGGCACATAAAGCGCAAACGGGGTATTAAGCATATTTACGGTGGCATTTATTCCAAAGGCTGAAAGCAGCCTGCTTATTCCGAAAAAGTCGAAATACCTTATTTGCAGGGTAAGCGGAATCATAATACACTGGGTAGGCACAAGAATTGTAAGTAAAACGCCCACAAACCAAAGCTTTTTGAGCGGGAAATCAAACCTTGCAAAGCCGTAGCCCACAATAGCGCAGGTCATAACCTCTATTGCTGCGCTCAGCACGAAAATAAGCATTGTATTGCCGAAGGCTTTTCCGAATTTCATAAACCCGAAAACATTGATTATGTTGCTTAGCGTCAGTGATTTCGGAATCCATACTATTGTAGGGTCGGCAACCTGATCGAGCGGGCGCAGCGCCATTGAAAGCATAAATATAAGCGGGTAAAGCAGTATGTAGGAAAGTCCCAAAAGAATAATAAACCTGAAAATTTTAAACGGCAGCGCCGAAAGACCTTTATTTTTCCGTTTTGCCACAAGCGTCACCTCTTTGAACCGGAATACGGCAGCGTTTTATTCAATACATAATACACAATGCCGATAAACAGCAGGGTTGAAATAAAGTAGAGCACCGAAAGCACCGAGCCGTCGGTATATTTTAGGTAATTCGCATTGTTTAAAATGCGGCTCATTATGGCGTTACCCGAGTCGGTAAAGCTATCAATAATAGAATAAATAACCGCAAGCAATATCATAGGCGAAATCATAGGAATAGTTATTTTCCAGAAGTTATCCCACCGCGAAGCGCCCTCAATTTTCGACGCCTCGTAAATGCTGGGGCTTATGGTTTGCAGCGCGCCTAAAAACAGCAGTATTTGTATACCGGATTTCCAAAGCATATCAAACACGGTGTTTGATACGGTTATTAAAAATCCCGAAAGCTTTTCGGGCAGCGCAAACTCCTGAATGAGGGTCTGCACGTCTGAAATTTCAAGCATACTTCCGCTTTTTGTGCCCTCAACCATCATAGACATCATATCGTTGCCGCGTATTACCGAAAGCACCGCCCCGCCTGAAATTATAACCGGCAGGAAGAAAACCGCCCTGAAAAACGTTTTACCCACAAAGTTTTCGTTAAGCATTACGGCAATCATAATGCTGAGCACCACTATTACCGGCACAGAATAAATAAGCTCCGTAAAGCAGCCAAGCAGCTCCCTCAGCAGGTCGGGGTCTTCAAACAGCGCCCTGCGGTAGGCGGAAAAGCTGTTAAAGGTAAGGCTTATGCCGCTGCTGTCAAACTGAACGTCATTAAATGAGTAAATAACCGTATCAATAAGCGGGCGAACAAAAAAGTTTATAAAGCCGAGTATCCAAATTGCAATAAAGCAATAGCCGTAAAGCGCTTTTCTGCCTGTGTAGGAAAGATGATGCTTTTTAATTTTGCCGTTTTGTGTTTTCATTTAACATTACCCTTCCTTTACTGTAAGATAATTGCCCGCTTCAACGGTTCCGTACTCTGTTTTTACTGCCTTTTCAGAGTAGTTTATAATAATTTTCGAGCCGTTTTCAAACTCGGTAAGCCGCATGCCCTCGCCGATTACGGAATTTCTTTTAACAACGCGCGAGCCAAGCTCCTTATATACCGCCGAAAGTTTTTTCTGGTATTCGGCTGTCTCATTTTTACGGTTATTAAAATCCGCCCCGAAAAGATAATCGTACTGCGTGTTTTTAACCGAGGTTATATTGCCGTAAACAAAGGTAAATTTAAGCGACGCGCCGCTTTCAAGCGCCTTTAAAAATGTAACATCGGTATTAGCCGCAAGGTTCAGGCTTTCGGTTGAATACTCCTTAACGCCCGAAAGCACTAACTGATAAAAAGGTATGTCCTCGCTGATAATATCATAGCCCGAGGAATATAACGGCGTATCCGCCGTGTATTTACCCGCCGCAAACGCATAGGCATTGGGCGAATACACAAGCCCGTTTTTGCCGTATTTTTCAAGAAGTGTGCCGAATGTTTTCACGGTATCGGCACGGCTTATGTAGCCGTCGGTATCAAAATCCGAGTATGCGGTATTGCCGAGATTTACAAATGCCGACTCAAACCCCGCCTTATTTAATGAATTAAAATACTTTGTGTAAATTTTATTAAGCTCGGTTGATTTAATAACATAAGCCGCCGGCATATCTTTATCCTTCAGCGTGGTGGCGGGATTGAAATTATAAAGCATTACGCTGTTGCGGTTAATTCTTACCGTTGTATCACCGACGGCGGAAAATCCGTTTCCGCCCTTTTGGGCAGAGAAAATATTGTTTTCCAAAAACAAATTGCCGCCGCAAAGCTTTTTAAGCTCTTCAAGCTCTTTTTTGCTCCCGAGTGAGCCTTTAAAGCGGTATTTATTCTGTATTTTGCCCGAAATTATTGCCGTGTCGGTATTTCGGTATGATACTATCGGTTCAGCGCCCGTTTGCTCCTTAAAATAGCTTGCAATTTCCTTTGCCTGCTTTACGGTGGTAAGCTTTTTAAATACCGTAAGCGGAATACCGAAAACGCTTTCCTTCCTTTTAAGCCCGCCGTAAAGCTCTAAGAACACCGAGGGCTCGGCGCTTATATTGCCTTGTTTCAGCCCCAAATGCTCGCGGTAAAGCCGGGCCAAATCGGAATAATCGGCGCTTTTTTCGGCTAAAAGGTAGCTCACCTTTATTTTCTTTGTAAGCGGTGATGAGATATCGTAGGTTTCGGTGTTCGCCGATATTTCGCCGACGCCCTCGCCGATTGAAATTTTATCCGACCCTACTGTTTTAAAGGAGGAGTACACACGGTTGTAGACCGTGGCATCGGTAGCTGATACCGCGTTGATATAGGCGTTTTCAGCCCCCTTATCAATCACGGCAAGATACGCGCCTGTGTTTGCCTTTGCGCCGAACAGCGGCATATAAGCCTGCTCGGTTTCGGTTGCCCTTACTGTTTCGGCAAAGGCTGCGTCGCCGCCGTAAACCGCCTTTTCGTAAACCGCGGCGTTCGCCTTTTCGGTGTTATTATAAATCAGCGCGCCGCTGCCGTCAGGCACAAGCGACCAGCCCTGCCCGCCGTAGGGTGCGGCTGAAAAATACGGCAAAAGCTGAATATTTGTAACCACATTGTTTTTTATGTTGTTAATTTTTGAAACATCCGTTTCGGCGGTAAAGCCCTTATCCGTCAGGCGGATTTTAAGCGTCAGCTTAACTGCGCCGTTAATTTTATAAGCCGCGTCAAACCCGGCATCACTTAAAGCAACGGTAACATATTTCCCCTCGCCCGCGCCCGTAAAGCTGTTAAGGGTTCTAAGCGCCCCGCTTTTTTCGCTGTAAAGCTGAATTAAAAGCTGTGAGCTTTCCTTTTCGGTTTCACGCAGCCCGTCGGGTGAAAAATCGCGGTTTTGCGGGTTTGAGTAAAATGCTTCGCCGCCTGATTTATTTTTAACGTAAAATTCGCCGCTGCGCTCGCCCGCGCCTATAACATAAAGCTCGTAAAGGGAATTTTCGGCGCATTTTGTAAATTCGTTTTCACGAAAATCCTCAGTCGCCGCAGCAGCAGTGCCGAAAAGGCAGCCTGCACATAAAAGCGCGGTTAAAATAGCCGCCAACGCTTTTTTCAACATATGCGAAAAATCTCCTTTACTAATTGATGCGGTAAATTATTTCTTGGAATACCGTTGCGGCAAAAATAAACATCTGGCGCACCAGCATATAAATAATGACAAGCAGCAGAATTATTATTACCGCCACCAGAATATCCAAAAGCATTGAGGCAACCGCCTCAAGCACCGTGTATTTCTGATTGATTCTTGTAGACTGATAAAGCAGGAAAACGGTATATAAAAGCCCTATTGCGGAAATTATGCTCATAATTCCCTGCTCCTCATAAACAAATAAATGGCTTAAAATAATGTTTATGTATATGGTGGCGGTGTACGGAACGAGCGCCGCCGCCGTGCCGTTGAAAATATTAAGCACATTTCCGTGCCCGAACCTGAGGCTTCCCACAACCGTATCGCTCAGAACCCATATTGCCACAAAGCCTAATGACTGCGCGGTTATAAAAAAGCCGTTAAATTCGGTAATGTTGTTTTTATTGAAAATAAAGCCGGTGGCAAGGCTTGCGATTATCTGCCCTATGAAGAATAAGAAAGCCACAACACAAGCGCTTATAAACGTTGTTTTCGATTTATCGGTGTGCAGCTTTTCGTAAAAATCCACCGAGTGCAGCATAATACTTTTTGCCCTGAAAAGGCGCGGCTTTCGCGGCGATATATTAAGGCGCTGCCTTATTTTATCGCGGTTTTTGGAAATAATGACCGCCGCCGCTATAATAACCGCAAGCACCGCCGCCGCGGGGACAAAGTATTTTCGCGCCAGCTGCGAGCGGTAAAACCTGAAAGCCTTTGAGTAGCCCAGTCTGTCCTGCCCGAGTTTGGCGTATTTCATGGTTTCGGCATATTTGCCCTGCTGCAAATACGCTCTGCCTATGCCGCGGTAGGCAAGGTCGCAGTTTGAGTTATATGAAAGCACCGTTTGCCATTTATCAAACGCCTCGTCAAATAAGCCCTTGTGGTAAAGCACGGTAGCGTCGCTTATAACGTTGCCGTAATCCGTTGGCTCAAAAAGTGTTATTTCTCCCTTATCCTGGTCGAGCACCAGCACATTTCTGCCAACCGTTTCAATCGCCGCAGGCGTTTTGAACGTTCCCTTTTGGTTGCCCTTTGCGCCGAAAACGTTTATAAGGTTTGAGTCCTTATCATACTGAAAAACCCTGCCGTTGGTGCGGTCCAAAACGTAAACGAAATCTTCTTCCGATACCGCAATATCCGCAAAGCTTGTGTTGTACCATGTGCCGCCTATATACTGCGGCGTTCTGTCGCCGTAAACCGATTTATCCAGCGGGTCGGGTCCTTGCTCAACCGAGAAAATATCGTTTCCCAGGTAATTGAGCCGCCTTATAGCGCCGCTTTTATCAGCCGTTACGGTGTATATAAAGTTTTTTGAGTCTATATCAAATGAAGTAAAGGTTGCGGGAAGATAATTTCTTGTGTAATCAAGCTGTTTGCCGGTCATAAATTTGCGCCAAAATCTATCTGCAATAAGCGAGGCGGTAACCTTTACCTTGCTCGCCCCGTAAAAGTTTTTGTAGTTACCCTCGGCGTCGTACACAATAGCGCCGTAGTAAAATCCGTCGGCTAAAACGTAGGTGTTGTCGGCGTCGTCCACCAAAACGTTTATAGGCTTAAATTGCAGCGAATCGGGAAAATTCTCGGTTTCCGGCTTTGTAAGCACGGTCTTTACCATACCGTCGGTATTGCATATAATAACCCTTGCGTTCGCTGTGTCTGCAATGTAAATTCTGCCGTCCGCCGTTACAAATATGCCCTGCGCCTCATTAAGCTCGGTAAGGTTTTTTGTACCGTTTTCGGTTATGTAAAATTTATCAATTATCTTTTCCGGCTTGAAATCCGCATTGTATATAACTATACGGTTGTTCCCGGTATCCAGCACATAAAGCTTATCACCGCAGGCGTACATATCCATAGGGCTTTTAAGTGCGGCGGCTTTTTCGATGCCGAAGCTGAGCGCTGCCTCATAACCCGAGGGCACTTCAACCGCATTCTCCCACGAATCGTAGGTATACGCGTTATCGGCGCTTTTAGCGGAAGCGGTAAGGCAGGCAAACGAAAGCACGGCGGCAAACGCGATTGCTGCTGTTCTTTTAAAAATACTGTTTCGCATTCACGTTACTCCTTTATGCCCGATTGCGCCATTGTTTCAATAACGCTGCTTTGCGTAAGAATGAAAACCAAAATCGGCGGAATCATCATAATAACCGCCGCTGCCGAAGCCGTTCCCACAAGCGAAATTCCCGATGAGGTTACCTGATTTAAAAGATCGGGCAGGGTTTTAAGGTTTTCCTTTGTAATAAACGAGCCGCCGCCCGAGTTCCATATGCCCTGAAATGTGAAAATAATAAGCGTAAGCCATGCAGGCTTTACAGAGGGCATTACAATTTTCCAAAGAATTAAAAACATTCCCGCGCCGTCTACCTTTGCCGCCTCAATCATTGCGGTGGGCAACTGGCTCATAAACTGCTGCATAAGGTAAAGCCCCATACTTCCGGCTGCCGCGGGCAGTATAAGTGCCCAATAGGAGTTCATAAACCCGGTGCGTGCCATAAGCACAAACTGCGGTATTGCCGTAACGCCGCCCGTAAACAGTAATGACAGCACTATAAGCTTTGAAATTGCGTTTCTGCCCGGAAAATTGCTTTTAGCAAGCGGAAACGCCGCCATAGAGCTTACTAAAATGTGCAGCGTGGTTGCGGTTACCGAAATAAAAACACTGTTGAAAAAATACCTTGTGAACGGCACCCAGGATTCCTGAACGTTCGTCCATAAAAGATAGTAGTTATCCCCCGTGGGTCTTACCACAAAGAACCTGGGCGGAAACACAAAAAGCTCATCGAGCGGCTTTAAGGACTGCAAAATAGAATATACAAACGGAAGAGCCGAAAAAGCCCCGAGTATAACTAAGAGCAGCGTAAGGGCGATATTTCCGCCGATACTCCGTTTTACCGGTTTTTTCATACTTCTTCCCCCCTTAGCAGGCTGTGTATTTTCTCAGAATTTTTGAAATAAAATTATTTGTTAAAATCATTACCACAAACAAAAGCGTCGCCATAGCGGATGCATAGCCCATTTCGTAGCGGGTCGTGCCGTAATCGGAAATATGCGAAATAATGGTGCTTGTGGCGTAATCGGTTGACGGGTTTCCGCAAAGTGCCATACAAACCGCGCCCGCCGAAAACGAGGCGCTTATCTGCATTACCGCGCCGAACATAAGCTGCGGTCCCATTGAAGGCAGGGTTAAATATATAAGCTCCTGAAAGCGGTTTGAAATACCGTCAATAGCGCCCGCCTCGTACATACTGCGGTCAATTCCCTGAAGCCCCGCAACAAAGGAAAGAAAGCCCGTTCCGAAGCTCATCCATATTTGAACCACCATTACTATGGTCATCATATATCTGGCGTCCGAAAGCCAGGCAATCGGGGTTGAAATAACACCTAAATTCATAAGTATTCCGTTTGCCCAGCCGTACATATCACCGCTGAAAATATAACTCCAAATTACATAAAGGTTGCCCGAAATGCTCGGCGCGTAAAAAAGGAATGTCATAAATGTGCGCATTCCCGGTGAAAGCTCGTTTACCACCCACGCAAGCATTAAGCAAGCAAAATAGCTTATAGGCCCTGTTACAACCGCGAACATAAGGGTGTTTTTTACCGCTATTACGAAAATATCATCATTTAAAAACAGATTTATGTAATTATCCAGCCCTACAAAATTCGGCATTTGCAGAAGATTAAAGTCCGTAAATCCCAGTATTATTGACGCGGTTACGGGTAAAACCGTGAAAAATGTGAAAAGCAGCATATACGGCAATAGCATTAAATAGTCCGTTCTGTGGCTCTTCATTTCGCCAAGCGTGTAGCGCAAACTTTTTCGGCGCTTTTTTGAACCTGTCATCATAATCTCCTATCTGCCGCTGCGTTTGCAGGGCTTTGTTTTCAGTCAAGCTTAAATTCCTTGCGTTTTCTCAGTATCTCGTTCTCAATTGTATTATTATAGGCAACTATTGTCTCCCTGGGGTTGGCTGATGAATAAACCACCTTACGGAAAGCGCTTATTAAGTTGCGGTCAACAATATAAGAACCCGGTATTTGCGGCAGCATAAAGGAATCCTTCCACTGTGAATAAATTAACTGCTGCTCGTTATATGTCCATGAAAGATTGGAAAGCGCCTTTACATTCGCCGGTGTAAAACGGCTTGAAGAACCGAGCAGCGCCTCCATTTCCTGCCCGTAGGAGCTTTGCGCGTCGGTATCGGTTATCCAGTCAATATACTTCCACGCCGCCTCCTTATCGCGGCTGCCCTTCATAATAACGGCACAAGAACCCGTGGCGCAAACAGAGCGGTTTATATTCCCGTTTTCATCACGCGTGCCCGGAATTAAAGCCATTTTCCATAGCCCGTCAATTTCGGGCGCTGTTTGCTTTAACATTCCGTAAAATGTGTAGCCGTTTAAGCCTATGGGCATATCGCCCGAGCGGAAACGGTTTAAGAAATTGTACTGATTGGGCAAGCCGTAGTCCTTATAAAACTCTGTCCAGATATTAAAGGTATCTATACCGCCGTCGCTGTCGAAATTGGTCGATTTCATATCGTCCGTGTAGTATTTTTCCCCGCGCTGATACAAAAGCGTTGCAAACACCCCGGTATCAACCGACATAACATTGCTTGAATCGGCGTTGGGTATTCCCACGGTCAGATTGTTCTGCTGCAATACACGGATTATTTTATACATATCGTCCCAGGTTTCGGGCGGGGTCAGGTCAAGGCTTTCAAAAATATCCGTTCGGTAGAACATCATAGAAAACGATTCCGAAACAGGTATTGCGTAATAATCGCCGTTATAAAGGTAGGCATCCATAGAGTGCGCCTGAAAGCGCGCCGTTACATCCTTAAAGGTATCAAAGCCCGAAAGCGGAGTGAGTCCGCCGCGCATTGCAAGGTTTACCGGACTTCCCTGCTCAACAAAAAGCACCACATCGGGGCTCATACCCGAAAGTGACGCCTGTATAAGGCTTTGCGCCACAATGCTTATATTTGCGGTTATTCCGGTTTTCGGGGTGAAAACACCGTCGGAAAGGCTTTTAAGCACCGTCGCCTGGTCGCGGCCGGTACTTACCCAAACCTCTATTTTGCGGTTTGTTTCCTCATCGCCCGAGCCGATTGAAGAATAATCCTCGCTGAACGACCCTGCGAACGCCTTCGCCTGAAAAGCAATATTGCCCCAAAAGCCGCGGCGCTTGGTGGATAATTTATCGGTTTCGGTTGAAACGGTTATTGTATCAAGCTCAAGCGGCTGTGATTTAACCGTAGTCATAAGCCCTGAAATACCCGAGGCATATGAGCTGAGCGTGGATATGTTTGAGGGAACTTCGGCAGGCTTTTTAATAAAGCCGTCAAGCAAAAGCTTTAGCTTTGTAATAGCCGAAAAATTTCCCGAGCGGCTGTTACCGAGGCTTACCGCGCGGTCAAACACCGACTGCGCCTTATCCGACATATTCTTAACGCGCTCATT
This sequence comes from uncultured Eubacteriales bacterium, assembly GCA_934486705.1. GTDB lineage: Bacteria > Bacillota > Clostridia > Oscillospirales > Acutalibacteraceae > UBA737. The sequence goes on along the minus strand of CAKSQS010000008.1, from coordinate 21,120 downwards.
AAAATCCTTTATTTCCTTATCAATGTGGTAATCGCGATAGGTATCGGGTGACGCGCCCGTTATCATAATTATTTCGCGGTACAGCTCGTTTACATCGGTTACAAGCTCCTGCAGCTCCGCTATAACCTCGGTCATATCACCCGAGACTACCTCAAGCTTTAATTGGTTTTTACCCTTATTAAGCTTTATAAGCCACGGCTCAGAGCCGCCGAAAACATAATCCTGCCAGCGGTTGTTAAATTCAAACTTTATGCTTTCAGCCTCTTTAAACGGAACGCTGCCGTTCACATAAAGCTTGCGGTAGGAGTTTGTTCCCGTGCTTATATTCTGCCTTATTCTCGCGCCCAAATAGTAGAAGCCGTCCTCGGGGGCTTCAACCGTCCACACAATGTACTGCCCGTGCGATGAATAGTTGCTCTGCCCTATGGTGTTGTAGCACAGCTTTATCGGGTCTGAGGGTGAGGTATCAATGCTTGTTCGGTCATACACGGGGTAAAGCGTTTTTGCCGACTGATAAAGCGGTGTTTCCGCCTCGTAAACCTTGGTGTATTTATTGCCTGCCGCCTTTGCGTCCTTTGAATACTCGCTGTATGAAACAGGCTCTTTTTCGTTATAAAGCTCTATTTTTTCAATTGCTATTCCCGCAAGCGCGCCCGTAAGCGTAAGGGTATGCGCGCCGCCTGTAAGGTAAAAGCCGTAAGGCTTATCGCTCACTCCCGTATGGTCGCCCAAAGGCTCGGTTATCCATTCGTCATAGGGTATTTGCTTAGGGCGTATATCATTGCCGTTTTTATCCTTGGTAATTTCGGTTTCGGAATGAAAGCACTTGGGCAAAACCAGCTGGCTCGCCTCAAAAAACGGCGTTTTACCGTCCAGCAGCAGCCCTAACTCTATATCCTGCGCATCGGCATCAAGTGAAAAATAGGTAAGCCTTACCGAGTATTTGCCGTTGCTCGGCACCTCAAAGCGCCAGGTAACGCTGCCGCCCTTGCTTTTCCAAATAAGCACGCCGTCGCGCTCGCCATAGCTGCCCGCCGCTGCCTCTGCGCTGTCTGCTGTGGTAAAATCCTTTCCGCCGGGTATAACCACCGTGTTATCAGGTGTCTCGGCTGCGGCATAAAGAGCCGAATATGCACTGTATTTATTTTTTCCGTTTGAAAGGGTGCCGCTCTGCGCCGCGGCGGAGGATTCCGCCGCGTATGCCATGCCGCCGGTAAAAAGCGCCGTTACGGCAAGCGATATGCTCAATAGGCACGCTATACAGTTTTTCTTTAGCATTTAAAATCACCCTTATGCCGGTTTAATCTTAATTTTTTGAAAAAATTTCCTTAATGAAATCCTCATCGCCGCTGCCGCCCGGGCACAGCGCCGACTTGTTGTTAGAGTAGAACTCGCCGCCGCGGTGAGCCACGAAGGAAATATGACCGTTTTCGTTAAATCCGTTTATTGTGGTTACAAGGTAATTCATAAACTCCTTGCGATACCACTGCGGCTGAACAACATACCAGCCTATTTCATCCTTGCCCCATACATAGGAGTTGGGGTCGGTAGTATCAGTACCGCTCAAACCGTAATTATCAAACTCTACAAGGTAGGGGTATTTCTCGGCATACCAGCCCGAGGGCGATTTACCCGAAATTCCCGATTGATAAACAGAATCGCCCCAATAGCCCTTTTCTATTATGCAGCGCTGCGGGTTGGTTTCACTCACCTCGTGCTTTGTTTCACCCGCCGCCGCGTGAACACGCACGGGCGCCACAATCATATCGGCAAGCATAGTTCCGTCAGGTCCGGTAAAGTTATTATTGTGCGCATTTATAAGCACATAGCCGCGCCGCGCGTGGGTTTTGGCGTAATCGCGTATCATACCTATAAGCTTTGCGTAGGTTGCATTGTTTGTATCGTTTTTACCGGTAAGCTTAACCTGACCGAGGTGAAGCGCCTCAAAGCCCACGTCAATAAAGCTGCACGCCCTGTAATAAACAAACATTTGCATTTCGGTTGTGGTAATATCGGGTATGTGGTAGCCCTTTTGCCAATGGTCCACACCGTAGCCGTCCTTAAACTTGGTAAGGTTTACATTGAAATTGCGTTTTTCGGGGGTAAGCCCAAACGCCTTGAACACCCATTCCGGTATGGGAATATTATTCATACCGGGTGAAGAAACCTCAAATATGCACGCCTCAAAAACAATATCGGGGTCAACCGAATGTGCCGCCGCAAGCTTTGCCTTCCACTGCGGGAAGTTATTCTGCTCATATGCATAGCTTGGATACCACTCGCCCGTGGCACGCTGAACGTATTTCGCCCCTACGCTTGTTAAAAAGCGTATGCACTCGTCAATATTTCTGCCGCTTGTTCCTATATCATAGGTGACCGCCCGTGAAAGGTAATTATTGAGCACATCAAAGCTTATGGAATTTTTAAAGCTGAAATTCTTTCCGTTGTTTGCGGCGTGGCTTGCTATGCATTTTAGCTTTTTGCCGCTTTCACCCACGGTGTTTACTACCTTTTCCTTGCCGTCTATATCCGTATAGGTCATTTTAAGTATGTATTCTTTTCCGTCGGTAAGTGCGGGCTCGCATTTATAAGATGAGCCGGTCAGACCGCGCTTATTGAATATAGCCTTGCCTGCGGTATCGTAAAGCGAGATGTTCACCGTTTGACCCTTTGAAGGCTCGTTCCAGTAGAATGTGGGATGAGCGGAGAATAAAAATTCATCGGTATATTCAAGAATAATGCGCTTTCCCGTTGCGGTAATTCCGCTTGAGTTGCTGCCGCCGCCCGGCAGGGTTATGACAGAACCGCCGGTGGAAGATGAAGACGAAGACTCATCCGACGAATTATCTTCAGGTTCTTCCTTTACGGTAAACTCATACTCGGAATTTACGTATTCCTTGTGGCTTTTTACCCTGCGACAGCCGGTAAACGCACCGGCAAGCACGGTTGCCGCAAGAAAAAGCGAAACCGTTTGCATACATTTTTTCTGATTCATAGCGCACTCTCTTTTCTTTGTGATTTTTTATTGTTTTCTGCGAAATTCAAGCGGCGTACAGCCGAACTTTTCTTTAAACTCCCTGTGAAAATGCGAAAGCGAGCCGAAGCCGCTCTCGTAGCATATCTCCGAAACGCTCATTTCACGGTTGTTTTTCAGCGACTTGCTTGCAAAATTAAGCTTTATATCGTTAAGGTATTCCTTATAGCTTACTCCCATTATCTCGTGGAACTTAACCGAAAAATATGCCGGGTTAAGATTTACCGCCTGCGCCACATCCTCCAATGTGGGATTTCTTTTGAAATTCATACGAATGTAAAGCGCCGCCGAACGCATTGAAAGCTCTTTTCTTTCGGAAATTTCGGTATCGGACATTCGCAAAATAATTGTCAGCAGCTGATTTATGGTGTCAATCATAAACCGTTCGTAATTTTTGTTCTTTTGGTGAAACTCTGTATCTGCATATTCAAGAATACTGAGCGCATAAGCGAAATCCCTGTCCGATAAGCTCCAACTGAAGGTGTTCGCGCTTTTTAAAAGTATGGTATTAAGTATTTCATTATCAATCGTCTCGGTGGCGAACATCATATTGTATATAACCAGCGAATCAATATTTCTTACCTCGTGCAGGTCTGTCGGGGTAATAAGCGTTATATCGCCGCGCTTTACATCTCTGCCCACACCGTTTAAAACCTCGGTGCAGCTCCCCTCAATTATAAATTCAATTTCAAAGCAATCGTGCCAATGCGGACAACCCACAACATCATCGTTTTTACGAATGTAAAACACCTGGTTTTCTTCGGTCTGATCCCACATTTTACCGACATAAAAAACCTTTTTATTCAAATATTCGGTACTTTTCTTTTTCATATCGAATACTTCCTTTATAAATTTTTACCCGCATTTAAGTTTTACGAAATATACCATTTTTATTCCCTCAAAATTTCAAGGCAAACCTGCATTTTCAAATTCAAGTGCATAATGCATAAAAAGATTTGTATTTGACTGTGCTCATTGTAGCATATTTGTCTTGTTTTTTCTTCCCGAAATTATAGGACTTTGTTGCACAATTATAGATTTATGTTTTTGATGCCCCGAAAGGGCAAAAAAAGCATTGTATTTACCCTAAAAAAACGGCTTCTCACTGCAATTATTATTATATTTTACCGAAAGCAATATTTCAATTGTAATATTGGTGTTTTATTGTATAAAACGCTCATTCAGTTGGCTTTGCAAGCTCTTCTATTTTTGAATTTACCCTGTTTCTCAGGCAGAGCAATTGCGCGTCGTTAAAGCATTTATCAAATCTTACCGTGCCTAAAATATCCTCAGTGAATTTCACCGTTTCTTCAAAGCCTATGTAGCTTTCAAGCTTTTTAAGCGCGCGCATATCCTGCAGTGCTTCATTGAAAACCACAAGCCCTATAGCGGGTATAGGCCCTTCCTTTCCCGGGTATACCGATATCGCGTCCCCCGAGGGGAAAGCACCGCCGGCGTCGGTTTCAAGAAACGGGTTCAGCTTTAAAAGCGAAAAACGCGAATAATAAAAATTATAGCCCCAATGCAGAAAACCCTGTATTTTAAACCTATACATTTGCACACCGATTGACCTGTTTCTGGCTGACGGCATTGCAACAAAGCGGTTGCTTACGCCTACGCTGTCGGCATTGCAATAATAGCACCAACGCTCGGCAGCCTGCGGCATACCGTTTTTTGCAAGCAGCGCGGTAGACATTACCGGAATATCAAAAAGATTTTCTCCATTCAGTTGCTCGGACACTGCGTCTATTATTTTGCAATCAGAAAGATATTTAAGCGCCGTTCGCCTTGCCTTATGGTAATTTTCAAGCTTTTCCTTTACAGGCTCATCGGATATATGGAAGTATGTATTTTCAAATACTCCCTCTTTTTTAAGCTGATTTTTAAGCGACGGCAGAAAAACCGAAAGGAAATTATCATATTCGGGCGAATCGATTGCGGTAGACCAACCGAAAATTTCCCGCTCGACACCGTTTACCTCCGCCGCAATTTTCGGAGCTCCGTCTTCACCCCACTGCGCAAAAAGGTGCGGAATTTCAAAGTATTTAAAGCCGATGCTGCGGCAAAGCGATATAAAGCGGTGCAAAAGCGAAAAATCAAGGCTGTAATTATTGCCGTTCTTTTTTATTTTAACAAGCTGAACGGTAGGGCGGCTGTGCCCCACCGCGGTATCGAGCGGCGGAGTAAAAACGGGCGTAAGAATCATATTTATTCCGTTATTGTAGGCAGTCTTTAAGTATTTTTCCGTCATATCCCACAGCTCTTCGGAAAAAATTTGAAGCCCGTAATAATCGGCAATGCAATCGGTATGAAACCACTGGGTAAATTTAAGCTCCTGTGCGGGCAGGCAAACGGCTGATGTGTTTATTTTTGCCTCTGCCGCGGCTGCCTTTTCCCCCTGCTCATTAAAAAAGCTGATTTTAACCGTGTGTAAGCCCTTTTCCGCCTTCAGCCGTATCCAGATTGATTTGTATATATTGTTTATATACATCCAGTCTCTGTCGGCAGGCTCTAAAATATCGGGGTATATTCCCGGTGCGTGGCTTATGTAATCGGGGTCGGAGCAGGCGCGCGGGTGCGCAGCTAAGCCAACCGCAACGTTTTTTACAAAAAAGCTTTCAATTTCAGCCTCTCCGTCATATTCCGTTTTAAAGCTGTAAATGCCCTCGTCCCCGGCAACTACCGCCTGAAATGAAATCATCTCACCCGAAAGCGCGGAAAATTCACTCACCCTGCTGCCGGTATATATCGCCCGCGGCAGCACCTTTTCAAGCGATGATGTTATAAATAAATCGAACATAGTATCCCACCGTAAAATGTAGTTATTACGTAAATATTATAGTTGTTGACAAAGTATTATTTCAATTATCTGTTTCGTCACTTTTTGAATTAAACGCTCATTTTTTCACAGAAATTTCAAAAAATAAGCAGCTGCGCAAAAGGCAGCTGCTTCAGTCTGTCGACAAACCCCAAATTTTATTTTTGCGGCGTTCACGCCGCATTTACGTTTTTCCGCTGACACGTGCGGCGGAAAAACACCTTGTAAGCGAAAAATAGCTTGAAAAGCTATTTTTCAAGGGCACTGGGGTGGTATTGGCGGGGACAGAGTGCAGTCCGAAAATCTTTGATTTTCGAGCGAACGGCATTCCCGTCCAAGAGCGTGGCGAAATTTTCGACACGCTCAAGCAGCTGCGCAAAAGGCGGCTGCTTATTTGCAGATTGACAATTTTCGGTTTCTAATTCACACTGCTTAAAATTTAACCTTTACAAGGTTGCGTTAAGCAGAAATTTTTTAAGAACAGATAAATCAACCGCACTTATTTTTCCGTCCGAATCAAGGTCGGCTCTCGGAATTTCAAGCGGAGTTTTATTTGCCGCCGTATGCTTTTTGAGTCTTATCAAATCAAGTATATTGATTTTGCCGTCGTTATTTATGTCTCCGTTTGCCGATTCCTTCCTTATTGCGGCTAATTGCTCGGTGCCCACCGCAATGTTATAAAGCCTTACGTCGTCAAGCTGTCCTCTGAAATACTCGGCGTTCGGGTAGCCGCCGAAGGTCAGCACACCGCCCGAAAGAACCGAAGCCGCACTGCCGGTTGCTGCTGCCGCGCCGTCTATATAAAGCGTTCGGATGCCCTTTTCGCCGTCCTGCACCAACGCAATATGATGCCAATCGTCCTTTTTATATCCCGTGCCGGAATATATATTGTTTTGGTTATGCCCGCCGAAATCATACTTATCTCCGTCGGCTATCCACAAGCCGAAATAATCCTTCCAGGTTTCGCGCCCGGTTTGAATTACCGCCTGCCAGCCGCGGTTATCCGCCTGCCTTTTCACCCATGCGGTAAGTGAAAAGCTATCTGTGTTTAAAAACTGAAAATCCGTGCTTGCGGGAACGGTCGCCAGCTGCCCGTCGGCATTAAATTCAATCGCCTTGCCCGTTACCCCTTCCGTAAAAGCGGGCGAGCCTGTTACAGCGGCGTCATGTCCGTTACCCGTTGTATCGGTGATTTTACCATCCTTCAGGCTATCAAAATCCCAGCGGGCTATAAGCCCTACACTGCTTTCGCTTGTATTAACATATACTTTAACGGTTTTATACGCCGTGTTTCCTACCGTATCGGCAGTGTAGCAAACCGCCTCGTAAATTCCGTCATTTAAAAATGTGTGTTTTACAGAGCTGCCGCTCTCATATTTCAAATCACCGAAAAACCACTGATGTTCCGCTATTCCGTCCGCATCTGCCGCGTCTGCGGTAAATATATATGTGCGCCCTATGGGGTCGGTCGTGTCCTTTACCGCGTTTGCCGAAAGTGACGGCATTGCATTGTCCTCATCCTCGGGCCACTGCTCGCGTATAAGCGCCTTATTGCCGGTAATTCCGCTTATCTGCCAGTCGCCGTCGGTGCTGCCGCCGTTTAGCCTCACCACTTCGCCTGTAAGCTTCAGCGTAACCTCTATGCACTTATCGGGCGAATAAGAGGTCTCGTGGAAATTTTTACTGCTGTTAAGCGCGCTGTACCATTTTTCATCTATATTTTTAAGCCCGAGGCGATAACCCAATATTCCGCCTATTGAGGATGGGTTGCAGTCGCTGTCATGCCCGCAGCGCATTGATATTTCCATTGATTTTTCAATATCTCCGCCGCCGTAAAGCAAGCCTATAAGTATATACGCCGAGTTTAATTTTGCGCTCATATTCATATCGGGTTTATCGGCTCTTTGGTAGAAATTGCTGCGCCACTCCTGCATTTCGGGAGTTTCCAGCGCTTCCCACGCCTCCTGCCAGGTTTTTCCGCTGTCATACGAATCAATTACGTTTTTCATGGTTTTGTAGAATTTAGTATTCTGCGGTATTCCCGAAACGGCAATATCAGCCATTTCATCCACACTGCCCGCCGTAAGACCGGCAGCATAAAGCGAGGCTACAAATACTCCGCCGTAAACTCCGTCGCCGAAGCCCATAAGGTGACCTACCCGCCAGGCAAGCTCTCTTGCAATTTCGGGTCTTCCGGCAGCCAACATTCCCATAGAATCGGCGTCTATCTGCCAGTCGATGTCATCACAGCAACCGTTATTCTTGTAGTGGCCGCTTTCTGGCGCGGGTATTCCGTTTTGCAGGTTGGTTCTCGCGTTGCCGTTCGCGCCTATAATCCATATTTTATTATCCGCCCAGTATTTCCCGAGCTTATCCCAGCCTACGGTTACTCCGTACTTATCCATACATTGAAGTATCGGCACCTCGGCGCATAAGTCGTCCTGTATAAATACCTCGTTGATTGTCTCGGGAGTCCATACAGGCACCTTATCCTTCGGAATAATTACGTGTCTGTAATTAAATTCGGTAGGTCCGCCCCAAGTAACTCCCGCCATTTGACCTATCCAGCCGCCCTTTATATGGTCGAGCATATCCTCTTCGGAAATAGTTAAAGTATCCGATTTTTTATTGAGTGTGACATTTATCAGGGCATTTTCGCCCTCAACCTTTATGCTTTCGGTTTTTGAAGTGTAGCCGTCCTTTCTTACGGTATATGTATATTCGCCCTCGATAAGGCTGTATGTGCCGTCCGTTTCCGGCTTAATGACTTTTTCACCGTCAAATACCCTTATCTCAGCGTCTGCAGGCTCGGTCACAAAGCTTACGGTATAACGCTTATACGGCGGGTAAAGTGTAATATCCTGCGCAATATTATTTCCGCTCACGGTTATTTCACAAGTCGATTCTCTGTAATTATCATCCGCAGTGTTTTTAATAACGTAAGAACCGTTTTCTATGCCGTAAAACTCATACTTACCGTCTTTATCGGTCGCGGCGGTCATATATTCCGTCAGATCCTTGTTGTTTTTGCAAAGTGTAAGCCGTATTCCGCCTGCGGCTGCACCCGTAACAGAGGACACCGCCTTACCGCTGACGGTATACGTTTCGGCGTTTTCAATAAATAAATCCAGTATTTCGGTTTTTTTAAGCGCGCGGCTGTATATGCGCACATCGTCTATCGCGCCGTTGAACATTTCGCCGACGCTGCCGCCCACGCCGCCTATGGTAAATACTCCCGGCTGCTCGTTCATATCCACCGTTGCCTGAGATACCGATTCCCTGCCGTTATAATATACAGTTCGCGTACCCTTTGCGCCGTCCTGCACAACGGTGTAATATATCCATTCGCCGGTCGGCATGGTTTCGGTGCCTATTCTGTCGTTACCTATGCAATACTGTATTTTATTGTTTCCCGGAATCATCCATACTCCGTAATTATTGCTGCCGCTTCTGCGCCCCTTTTGTATGGCGGATTCCCAACCGGTTATGCCGTCCGAGCGCAGCCAAAGGGAAATTGTGTAGCTGCTTGATTTTGAAAATTTAAGACTCGGCGAATCCTGTATTACAACAGGTGATTTATCCGCACCGAATTTAAAGGCTTTGCCCGAAACACCGTCTGTTATTTCCGGCTCGCTGCCCTCAAAGGTTCCGGTATATCCGTTGCCGGAGCAGTCCTCAACCTTTCCGTTTTCAATGCTGTCAAGCTTCCAGTGTGCAATAAGTCCGTCGTCTGCCGCAGCGGCGGGAACAAATGCCGCTATGCTTAAAATAAGGGTAAGCGCCAAAAGAATACTGACTGTCTTTTTTAACATAACCGTTTACTCCTTTTAATGTTTTTTCTATCCCAATTTATCAAGAATACTCTGTATTTTGGGTGCAAACTCGGCAGCCCTGGTTTCCCATGTGGTATTGCCCGCTATATATTCGGCTCCGTATGATTGCCACGAAACCGAGAGTATTTCTTTAATACCCATTGACGTTTCAATAAGCATTTTATACTTTGTTCCGCAGTCCTCGCTGTATTTTCTTGCCTGCTCGGTAAAGTTGTTTTTCTTATAGTAAATTTCGCCTACCTGCTTGTTATAATAATCCGACGCCCGCAACATTCTTATGAAATTTATTGCGGTTTCCTTGTTTTTCGAGCCGCTCGGAACGGCAAGCCCGGTAAGGTCGCCCAGAACAATATACTCCTTTTTCTGAGGGTCGCGCGGCAGCGGCACAATTTCAAGAACTCCCTCCTTTGCAAGGCTGTTCAGCTTTTTATCGGCAACATTAACAGCCGAGCCGTACATCATAGCCGCTTTTCCGTTTTGGAACACCTCCGTTGCTTTTTCAATTTCGCAGTAATTCGGGTCGGCAAGCTTTTTGAACATATTCGTTGCCCTTGTTACATTTTGCGATTGATAATTACAAATAATTCCGTTTTCGGTATACTTTATAAAATCTTCTCCCGTTGCGGCAACAAGACCCGCGGCAAAGCAGGAATTGTGCGGCGCCGCAAGACCGAAAATGCCCTTTTGCTTGTTTGTCGTCTTTTTCACAAGCTCGTACATGGTGTCCCATGTCCAGTTATTGCTCTTTATAAGGGCGTCGGGCATTTGGTTTTCGGGAATATTTTCAAAAAGGCTTTTATTTATCCATAATCCTTTTTTTAATGCGGTAGAGTCTGTAAACGTGGGCCAGAAATAAACCTTTCCGTTGAATTTCAGCTGTGAAAGATTTTCCCTGTCGACGTTGGTATAAACTGCCGAATTAAAGTCTATATAATCGCTGAGCGGCAGCAGAATATTCCTGTATACTATTGAGGGGAAATCCTGATTTGTCATTTCGTAAAGGTCGGGCGCGTTGTTTGCCGCGTGCATTGAAGCCAGCTTTTGCTGCATTGCGCTCCAATCGGCACAGCGTATTATTTCCAACTCGCCGCCGCATATCGCCTTGAACATTGCGCGCCACGATTGGTTTAAAATTCCATCCTCGCCCCAGGTGGAAAGAATTTTAAGCTTTTTGCCCTTTGCCGAGTCCTTAAGCTCCTTGCGCAGGGTCTGCTGAGCGTTGCTGTCCTCTGAAATTTTATCATTTTCAAGAGTGACGCTGTATTTATCCTTAGCGTTATTTCCGCTTTTATCGGCGGAGTTGTCTGTTTCCCCGTCCTGTGCGTCCCCGCTTTCGTATTCCACTATTTCAAAAACGCTCTCTGTAAGGTCGGTCGATTCGTTATTGCTTTTCTTGCAGGCTGTGCAGCCCATTATCAGGGCGCATACAAGCAATGCCGCAAATATTTTTTTCATTCGGTGTTCCTCCTTAAATTATCGGATATTCCATATGCTTTAAAGTACGTTCGGCACATTTTGAAATTTCCACCGTTTCCGAGCGGTATATTCCGGTTTCAAGCTTATCCTTAATCGGTTCTTTCCAATATTCCGGTATTTTTTCGGCGCCTATTGCCATACCGAGTATTGAGCCCACCGTTGCGGCGTTGCAATCGGTAACAAATCCGGTTTCAACCGCCATACAAATTGATTTCCCGAAATCCTTTTCACCGTAAAGCAGAGCCGCCGCAACTATCATTGCGTTAGGCAGGGTGTGAACGCCGCCGCCGTTTTCCGCGTCCGTATACTTTTCATGTATTGCCTTTAAAACCTCTTTGCAGCTCTTACCGGATTTATAGCATTTATAAACGTAAGTAATATCCTCATAAAACCTTGAGGTTGCGGGTATCTGCCCCAATCCGCACAAAATAATTTCTTCAATATTTTCACAAACGCCCGCTACCGCCAAAGCCGCCGCCACAAACATTTCACCGTAAATTCCGTTTTTGGTGTGGGAAACGCACGCGTCCTTAAATGCCATTTCGGCTGCTTTTTCAGGATTACCGGGATTTATGTAACCGAAATAATCCCCGCGTATCTGCGCGCCTATCCATTCACGGTACGGATTTTTATACATTGCCGAATCAGGCGGAAAATAACCGTTGATAAGATTTATGTAGGCAACCTTTTCGGCGGTGCAGTGGGCGTCCCTCAGCTGTGCGGAAAGCCATGCTCCCGCAACATCATAGGGCGTAAACTCCCGCCCGTGGCACTCCACAATAATTTGTGATAAAACCGTGTAGTTTGTATCATCATCGGCAAATGTGAAATCACCGAACTGATCAACATAATAGCTCTGTTTAAAATTAAAGCGGTAATCATCGGGGTTGATTTTTTCCAAATCCGAGTAGTAAATATACCTGTGCATGGGGTAATTCCCGGTCTTTTTAAGAAAGCTTTTAATTTCCTCAGGGCTACAGCACTCTACAGTTTTGCCGAGAGCACAGCCTATTATTCTTCCGAGCCATGCGCCGTAAACTCTTGAATACACTTTTTCCTTATCAAAGCTTATATTTTTCAGTGCATAGGGCTTTCTCAGGGCTTTGATTTTTTCATAATCCGAAGGCTCTATATATTTAAAATCCGGTCTGTCGGGCAGGTTTAATATTAAATCAAAAATCGCATCGGAAACCCTTGTTTTGAAATTGGAACGCGGCAATTCAGATACCGCATTTATAAAATTGCGGTATTTTTTAATATCCTTTCCTTCCTGTAAACATTGGTAATACTCCTGCATTACCGATTCGGAGTAAAGCTCCCAATTCCCGGCAATTTCCACATTAGGCAAAATGCTTTTTTCCGCCTCTATTTCCGCCTCGCGGTTGGTTTTATCCAGCACCAGCGAATCAAGCGATAGCCCGAAATATTTTGAAATTTTAATAAGCTTATCAAGGTCCGGCACCGTTGTGCCGGATTCCCATTTCTGAACCGACTGCTGTGATACCCCGAAGACCTCAGCAAATTCCTCCTGCGAGAGCTTAGCGGCATTCCTCAGCTTTGAGATTTTTATATTTAACATCATTTGAAAATTTCCCTTTCTGACGGTCTTTTTAATAATTATAGATAATTTTTATTGCTTTTTCAATTTATTTTAAGTTGTTTTTTTAACACCTGCCGGTTGTGGTGCGTTCTTTAAACAAAAAAACACCGATATACCGCAAACGGTACATCGGCGCTGATTTTATAATTTCACATTATGTTTTTTGCCTTTCGGCACTCTGCGGGGGTCATATTGGTAAGCTGCTTAAATGTACGGTAAAAATAGCAAAGGTCGGGGTAGCCGCTTTGCGCGGCAATATCGGGTATTGCTTCATCGCTGTACTGTAAAAGATTTACCGCATAGGATATGCGCAGCGACGCAATATACTTTTTCGGAGAAATATCAACCGTTTTTAAAAACAGCTTACGGTATTGGCTGACGCTCAGATTTTCCATACGCGCCAATTCTTCAATTGAAATGTCCTTTGAAAAATTATTATGTATGTAAGAAAACGACTTATGCAAATTCCTTTTTGATAATCCGGAAGAAGAAATGGAGCGCTTGATTTCAACAAATATTTCCTGCAAATAAAGAGAAGAATAATAAACAAAGTCTTTTTTTCTCAGCATCATCTCATCGAATATTTTATGAAACCGTCGTATAACCTTTTCGTTCTCCCCGATATCAAAAATAAATTCGTGCCCAAATCCAAATTTATCAAGTAAGCTGTCGCAGCATTCTCCCGTAAAATGAATCCAGTAAAATGAAAAAGAACCGTAATAATTCTGAATTTTATCGTGCCGTAAAAAAATTCCCATTCCCGGTTTTAGCGTTGCTATACTGCCGTCATTACGATTATATGTCATTGTTCCCTCTGCCATATATATCAATGTATTGTCTTTTCTTCCCTGCGGACGGTTCAAGTGAAAAACTTCTTCTTTGTTTTCTCTGCCGGCGCAATTAACAACCAAGGACTCCGATACATCCGAAACATTACTTTCGTTCATTAAATCAAGCAGCCTGTAATAACGTAACAATATCATAGGAATTCACCTCATACATTTCAACAGTTTTATTATATAAATAACATAAAACATTGTCAACAGGCAGATTATAACAGTTGTAGGTTTACAATAGGTGTTACAAAAATAAAAAAAGAGTGACGAACGGAGCTTCCTGTGTTACAGTTAAAGCTGCGACACCAACCGAAAAGAAGCCCCGCTTGCCAAAACCCGCTTTTTCATTTCTTTAAGTAATTGAAAATTTGTAGACATAGTTTTTCTCCATAATCGGATTTTTGCTTGCATTTTGCAATACAATCGCATATAATATATTCGGAGGCGATATGTATGTCAAAAACATCAAGCGTATTTGCAAGAGTTGAACCGGATATAAAAGAACAGGCCGAGCAGGTTCTCAATGAACTCGGTATTCCTATGTCAAACGCAATCGGGCTGTTTTTAAAACAGGTTGTTTTACAGCGCGGTATTCCGTTTGAAATGAAGCTCCCCGCAAAAAAGCCGATTGCATTAGGCGCGCTGTCCGACGCTCAGTTAAACGAGGAGTTGAACCGCGGTATTGCGGATTTTGAGAACGGAAATTACACTACCTCCGAAGATCTTTCAGATAAATTCCGAAAGACTTACGGAATATGAAAAATTACACTGTTCTTTATTCCGATTCAGCACAAAACGATTTAACCGAAATCTTTGAGTATATAGCATATACACTCAAAGAGGTACATACGGCTCAAAATCTCATACGCAAAATAATGAAAAATATTGAGCTGCTCAAAACCATGCCGGCGCGCTTTCCGATAGATGAAAATATAAAGCTTAAAGTAAAGATTCGCACCTTAAATACCGGAAAATTCATAACCTTTTACTCGGTTGACGAAAAAAGCTTATCTGTAAAGATATTAAGAATTATTTACGGCGGCAGAGATTTTGACGAATTGTTTTAATTTTTTAAAGACTTATTCCAAGCGGGATGAGTCTTTTTTATTTTCTTTCCCAACCTGCACCAAACACATAGTTACAGTACCAATCAATCCGCCGAACATTGCACCGCACACGAAACATATAACTCCCATTTTCTATTCCTCCGTTCCCTTATATTATTTCCGTTATTCCGTTTTTACTCTTTTCGCAAGGCTTTCGCGGTCGGTGGTTATAATGATTATTGAATATCGAAATACAAAAAAACCTGTAAACAATTACTTGTTTACAGGTTTAAGTGTTGGCATCTACTTATCTTCCCGGGCAGCTTCCCGCCGAGTATTTTCAGCGCAAGCGAGCTTAACTTCCGTGTTCGGTATGGGAACGGGTGGACCCTCGCCGCAATCAACACCAACTATTTGTCAAGACATTACATAACAGATATAAGTCAGATCTTAAAAAATCAACCGTAATCTCTTGGTGCGAAGCTATTCTAACATAAATGAATATGTTTGTCAATAGTAAATTTAAGTTTTTTTATTTTTTCTTCTGCCCCTACGTTCTTTGGTCGCCCTTATGTCATAAACATCCTATAAAGTCCGATTGTTATGTACACAGCGCTCGGCAAAGCCCTGCTGCGGTTACTTCCCCGCAAGCGCCAAAAACTTTTTATCCGACTGTATAGCCTGCGTAATAAATTCGCCGTCACGGAAAAGTGCGTATGTTGTTACGGGCGCAGGTGCGTTTTGCGCCGTCTCTTTACTTGTAATATGAATTACACTAAGCGGAATACCGTGCTCCTTTGCAGTTTCCTCTATGCGCGGCACCCAGTAATATGTAAAGGGGCATTGGTCGGTGTAATACAGAGTAAAGCCGTTCCCTTCGGTTTTAGGATGCTTTGCGCACTCCTTAAATTTCGGCGGCTCGGCGTTCTGCACAAGCGGCAGATACATAAGTGTAATTCCCACGTCCGTTGTATCCGCAACGGTAAATCCTTTATGTGCCATATATTTCGGGTCTGATAAAAATTCCTTTTTCCTGCCGTCTGACGAAAGTATGCAAACGCCCTTTTTACCCTGCTCCTTTGCGTCTTTTATGCATTCCGAAAGTAAATCGCTCGAATATCCGTGCCCTTTAAGCGAGCCCGATACCCATAAGCAATTTATATAAATGTAACCGTCGGCAATTATCGGCATCCACGCGTTCTCCGCCGGGATATACTCAATAAAGCATTTACCGCGCTCTGTGCTCCTGTAAAATACCAGCCCCTCGGCAAAACGCGCTTTAAGCCATTCTTTTTTTGTAATGCTCTGTTTGCCCGACATAGCGCAGCAAATATGCTCCTTATCAATATTTTCCGCTGTTATTCTTATATAGCCCATTATACCCCCGCTGTTATGTTATCTGAAATTTTTCTTTATTTTAATATAATACTGTTTTTGTATATTGTCAAGTTTCTTAAGACCGCATTAAAACTCAAAATTCTTTTCTTGACATAAGTGAGCTGTAATTATATAATAATATTCATATGGGTTCTGCAGGGCAGAATTTCATTTATTTTTATATGAGGTGGTTTTCTTATGGCAAAAGTAATTAAAATTACCGATGACGGACTGAAAAAGCTTGAAGAAGAGCTTGAATATCTTAAAACGGAAGGCAGAGCGGACATAGCCGAAAAAATCAAGGTTGCCCGCGGCTACGGCGACCTTTCCGAAAACAGCGAGTACGACGAGGCGAAAAACGAGCAGGCGAAAATCGAGGCCCGTATAGTGGAAATTGAGGCTATGCTCAAAAACGTTGAAATTATAGAAGACGTTAAGGGCAATGCAAAATCCGTTGTTGTGGGCGTTAAGGTAAAGGTGCTTGACGAGGAGTACGGCGACGAATGCGAATACCGCGTTGTCGGCTCAACCGAGGCTGACCCCCGCAACGGCAAAATATCCGATGAATCCCCCGTGGGCAAAGCACTTCTCGGCAAAAAAATAGGCGAAGAGGTTATAGTGGAAGCCCCCGGCGGAGAATTTAAGCTTAAAATTTTAAGCATTTCAAAGTAAAGACGTTTAATATTCGCCGCTTTTGCGGCAGAAAAGGAGTAGCTTATGGCGCAGAACAATGCCGCTAATACAGAGCAGGACCTTAACGAAATATTGAGATTAAGGCGTGAAAAGCTCGCCGCTTTAAAGGCGGCGGGAAACGACCCGTATACGGTTACAAAATACGATTTTGATTCCGATTCCGAAACAATAAAGAATAATTACGATGAGTTTGAGGGCAAAACCGTAAAAATTGCCGGCAGAATTATGTCCCGCAGAATAATGGGCAAAGCAAGCTTTGTGGGTCTTGCCGATTGCAGCGGTAAAATTCAGCTTTATGTTCGCCGCGACGACGTGGGCGAGGAAGAATACGCCGCGTTTAAAAAGTGGGATATAGGCGATATTATCGGCGTTGAGGGCTTTGTTTTCAAAACCCAAACGGGCGAAATTTCGGTTCATTCAACGGGTATTTCGCTGCTTTCAAAATCTCTGCTGCCGCTGCCCGAAAAATTCCACGGCTTAAAGGATACCGACACAAGGTATCGCCAGCGCTATGTTGACCTTATAGTTAACCCCGAGGTTAAGGACACTTTTTATAAGCGCTCGCAGATAATGAAGGAAATACGCGCTTTTCTTGACGCAAGGGGCTTTACCGAGGTTGATACCCCCATACTTCTGCCGCTTGAAATAGGCGCTGCGGCTCGCCCCTTTAAAACCCACCATAATACGCTGGATATGGATATGTACCTGCGCATTGAAACCGAGCTTTACCTTAAAAGGCTTATAGTGGGCGGTATGCACCGCGTTTACGAGGTGGGGCGCATTTTCCGCAACGAGGGTATGGATACAAAGCACAACCCCGAATTTACAACGGTAGAGCTGTATCAGGCGTTTACCGATTTCCACGGTATAATGGACTTAGTGGAAGAAATGAACAAGCAAATAGCGCTTAACGTATGCGGCAGCACCGTTATAACATATCAGGGCAAGGAAATTGATATGGGCCACTGGGAGCGCCTTACAATGGTAGAGGCGGTTAAAAAATATTCCGGTGCGGATTATAACGATTGGAAATCGGATGAGGACGCACGCGAGTGCGCAAAGACCCTGCATGTTGAGGTGGATGAAAAAGCCACAAAGGGTACTGTTTTAGCCGAGCTTTTTGACGCGTTTGTTGAAGATAAGCTTATACAGCCTACCTTTATTTACGATTACCCGGTTGAAAACAGCCCGCTTGCCAAAAGAAAGCCTGACGATCCCGCGTTTACCGAGCGTTTTGAGTATTTTATAAACGCTATGGAATTCGGCAACGCCTTTTCCGAGCTTAACGACCCGATAGATCAAAAGGAACGCTTTGAAAAGCAAGTCGCCGCAAAATTGGCGGAAGACCCGAATTGCAGCGCCGAGGTTGATTACGACTATATAACCGCGCTTGAATACGGTATGCCCCCCACAGGCGGCTTGGGCTTCGGTGTTGACAGGCTCGTAATGCTGCTTACCGACAGCCCGTCCATAAGGGACGTTCTCCTCTTCCCCACAATGAAGCCGATTGAATAATATGTCTATATAAGTCTATAAAACTCTATATTTCTGAAAAATCAAGCCAAAACTTACAGTTATGGCTTGATTTTTTATATATAAGCCGATAAAAGCCTATATAAATCTATACGAAAAGCTGTCAAAATGCCATTTAGAGAGTAAAAAATCTTCATTATTTGAGTTGAAACAAGATGTCCTTCATTGTCAAACTATAAAGTTCCCTTTAATAAAGCATTAAAATAATTCCGGATAATTCTCAATAAATCGGGATATGTACAAGTTTACACCATTTGCTTACTCGAATTTACACCAATTATGCATCCAATAATGCAAATTTAGTTGTGACATACTTTCCTTGCCCGGATTTAGGGCAGAAAGGATGAGTATATTATGAAAAAAGAAGTACCGATTTGGAAAAAATCCACTCTGACATTACAGGAGGCCGCCGCATATTCAGGCTTGGGAATATGCAAACTGAGAAAAATGACCGATTCTGAAAAGTGTAAATTCGTTTTGTAGAATGGCGGCAAGCGTCTTATTAAACGGAGATTACTTGATGAATATATCGACAATTCTTACAGTATTTAAGGGGTGAGTGTGATGAAAAGGACCGATAAAAACGGACGGGTACTGATGACCGGCGAACAGCAACTTATTGATGGCAGTTATGAATACCGTATTATGGTTAAAAATCGTCGATATTCTATATGTTGTGATGATTTGGACGAACTTCGTGAAGAAGAAAAGAAATTTGATCTTGATAAAGCTAACTTAAATAAAAAACCGTTGTTGAATACAATTAACGATGCATATATTCAATGGGCTGAAAACAAAAAGGGAATTAAGCCAAACACCTTTGTAAATTATAAGTATTCATATGGGCATTATGTTAAGCCGTCTTTCGGAAGAATGCGATTGTCTGATTTGCGCAAATCCGATATCAAGAAATTTTATAACAAACTTGCAGATACTTATTTTTTGAAAGCAAACTCAATAGATAATGTTCACACCGTATTACATCAAGTTTTACAAATTGCCGCCGATGACGGAATTATTCCGAGTAATCCATCGGACAGAGCATTATTTGAGCTTCGCCGCTCCCATAATTATGACGGTGAGAAAAAGATTGCATTATCGGTTGAAGAAGAAAAACTGTTTTTAATCTTTGTAAAAGATAGTGTTCAGTATTCGCACTGGTATCCTATTTTTGATATTTTGTTTCATACAGGTATGCGCATAGGCGAAGCAACAGCCCTAACCTGGAATGATATTGATTTTGATAACAATGAGATTTATATTAACAAAACCTTAGTTTATTACTCGAATGGTGGTAAATGTACATACAGCATTAACACGCCAAAAACCGAATCAGGCACAAGAACTGTTCCGATGATAGGCGATGTAAGATTTGTGTTACTCAGCGAATTGCAGAGGCTTAATAAAGAAGAATTGCGATGCCGTACTGTTGTTGACGGCATAACCGATTTTGTTTTTATTAACCGATTTGGTGATGTGCTGAATTTTAATGCTGTAAATAAAGCCATTAAAAGAATTGTCAGAGATTGCAACGATCAAATTCTTGCAACAACAGTTGATCCCGAGAACTGTCTTTTACTTCCGAATTTCAGCTGCCATAATCTGCGGCATACTTTTGCTACAAGGCTTTATGAATCCCAAAAAATCAGTTTGAAAGCAATCCAAGAAATACTCGGTCATGCGGACGTTAGCACAACTTTGGACATTTATACAAAACTAACCGACAAAAAGCGAAAGGAAGCGTTTGAGTTGTTATGTAATGTCAATTTGTATAACGAAAATACTTAAATATTTGTGTGATTCCGTATTTCACGGTTGATTTTATTTATAAATGGATTTCTCTTTTCACATATTGACCATAAGAAAAACGCCATCATTTCGGACGGCGTTTTTGAATGTAGTTGCTCGGTTGTAGGGAACTTTTTTGTTTGAAAAGCGTTCATTTGTTCCCCATAAATCAGAATGTTTTAATACATTGCTTTTTTCATAAAATCAATAATTTTGCCGTTGTCTTTAATTGCTTAGTTGTTTTTTATAGCCCTCGCCCCAAGACCACATAGAGTCCAGAATAGGCTTGAGGCTTCTGCCGAGTTCGGTCAATGAGTATTCCACCCTCGGCGGTACTTCCGCATAGACTTCACGGTGAACAAGTCCGTTTTCCTCCATGTCACGCAGCTGCGCCGTCAAAACCTTTTGCGATACCGAGCCTATAGATTTTTTCAGTTCTCCGAATCGCTTTGTTCCCGGTATAAGATCACGCAGAATAAGCACTTTCCATTTGTCGCCGATCAAGGTCAGCGTAGTTTCTACCGGGCAAGCCGGAAGTTCTTTTATTCTCTCGTTCATATGTTATGCCTCCGCAATAGTATCTTTTGGTTTCTTACGCTCTGATTATACCATACGGGCATACTTTTCGTCAAGCGCAGAAAAAATTAAAAAATTTTTTGCTCGGCGCAAAGCAGCTGAAAGCCCTTTGTTTACGCAATCGTTTCCTTTCGGTAACTGCCCAATAGTATCTCTGCGGTAACTACGGCACAATATTGTGCTTACTTTACAACGGTGACTAAGCCGAATATAATATAGCCAAGAGCTACGGAGAACGGCCGCTGCGAAGCTCAAAGCAAAACATAAGGAGCGATCCGAAATGAGCATTTTCAAAAAACTGTTCGGCAACCGCCAAAATGATATGAAAGAGGTAATTACAATGACAAACACACAGAAAGCACTTGAACTGATTAACACATTCGCAACCGGAGACACCGAAAAAGCAGCAAGCCTGCTTGCCGAAGGATACATCCAGCACAACCTTGCTTACGGCACAGGAAGAGACGCATTTGTCGGCTCGGTGGCTTACCTTGCGTCTGCTCCGGTAAA
>CAKSQS010000007.1 GCA_934486705.1 uncultured Eubacteriales bacterium | reverse complement strand
TACCGCAGGGATATAGGCTTAAAGGCGCTTAACGCCGGAAAGGAAAACTGATATGGTATACCGTATATTTACAGAAAAGAAAAAGGAACTTGCGGCAGAGGCTAAAGCGCTGCTTAACGATATAAATACGCTTTTGCAGATAAAAAGCGTTACTTCACTTCGCGTAATTAACCGCTATGACGCGGAAAATATAACAAAAGAGCTTTTTGATTACGCGGTAAACACCGTTTTTTCAGAGCCGCAGCTTGATAATGCCTATTCCGAGCTTGAAAACGACGGTGCGGCGGTTTTCGCCGTGGAATATCTTCCGGGTCAGTTCGATCAGCGCGCAGATTCCGCCGCACAGTGTATTCAGCTTATATCAAAGGGCGACAGACCGCTTATTCGCACGGCAAAGGTTTATATGCTTTACGGCGATATTACCGCAGAAGAACTGAAAGCGATTAAAAAGTATGTTATAAACCCCGTTGAGGCGCGCGAGGCGGCGCTTGAAAAACCGCAAACGCTGGTTTTAAAATACAATATACCCGAGTCGGTGGCAACGCTTGACGGGTTTACTTCTCTTGATAATAACGGGCTTGCCGAATTTGTAAATAAATACGGGCTTGCAATGGACACGGACGATATTAAATTCTGTCAGGATTATTTTAAGTCTGAGCACCGCGACCCCACTATGACCGAAATCAGAATGATTGATACATACTGGTCGGATCACTGCCGCCACACCACGTTTTTGACCCACATTGACGGCGCGGTTTTTGAGGACGAGCTGCTGCAAAGCGCATATAACGATTATCTTTCAATGCGTAAAGAGCTCGGCAGAACAAAGCCCGTTTGCCTTATGGATATTGCAACCGTTGCGGTTAAATATTTAAAATCCAAGGGCTGCCTTGAAAAATTAGATGAATCGGAAGAAATAAACGCCTGCACCGTTAAAATAAAGGTGAATGTTGACGGCAAGGACGAGGACTGGCTGTTGCTCTTTAAAAACGAGACCCACAACCATCCCACCGAAATAGAGCCGTTCGGCGGGGCGGCAACCTGCATAGGCGGCGCAATACGCGACCCGCTTTCGGGCAGATCGTATGTTTACGGCGCTATGCGCGTTACGGGCGCTGCCGATCCGCTTAAAAAGGTATCCGAAACGCTGCCGGGCAAGCTGCCGCAAAGAAAAATCGTTACCACCGCGGCGGACGGTTACTCATCCTACGGCAACCAGATAGGTCTTGCCACGGGAATTGTGGACGAAATTTATCACGATGGGTACGCCGCAAAGCGTATGGAAATAGGCGCGGTTATAGCCGCAGCGCCTGCCTGCAACGTAAGGCGCGAAACACCCGCCGCGGGAGATACCGTAATACTGCTCGGCGGCTCAACGGGGCGCGACGGCTGCGGCGGCGCTACCGGTTCTTCAAAATCGCACACCTTAAAATCGCTTGAAAGCTGCGGCGCAGAGGTGCAAAAAGGCAACGCGCCCGAAGAAAGAAAGCTGCAAAGGCTTTTCAGAAACCCCGCTGCCTGCCGTATGATAAAGCGCTGCAACGATTTCGGTGCGGGCGGCGTTTCGGTTGCTATAGGCGAATTGGCGGACGGACTTGAAATAAACCTTAACGCTGTGCCGAAAAAGTATGAAGGACTTGACGGCACAGAGCTTGCAATAAGCGAATCGCAGGAAAGAATGGCGGTTGTGGTAGCCCCTGCGGACGTAGAAGAATTTTTAAAGCTTGCCGACGGTGAAAATTTACAGGCAGTGCCCGTAGCCACTGTTACGGAAACACCCCGCCTTGTAATGAACTGGAACGGCAAGGCAATTGTTAACATTAGCCGCGAATTTTTAAATTCAAACGGTGCCGAAAAGCATATTACCGCCGTTGTTTCAAAACCCGAGCCTTATGAGAAAAAGGTGAACGGCGGCTTTACCGAAAATTATCTTGCCTTGGCGGACGACCTTAATATTTGCTCAAAGCGCGGGCTGTCAGAGCAGTTTGACTCTACAATAGGCGCGGGAACGGTGCTTATGCCCTTCGGCGGCAAAAACCAGTTAACGCCCATACAGGCAATGGTGCAAAAAATCTCGGTAGAGAAAAAGCACACAAACGATTGCTCGCTTATGGCGTGGGGTTACAACCCGTTTATTACCGAAAAAAGCCCCTACCACGGCGCTTACCTTGCGGTTACAGAGTCGGTTTCAAAATTGGTTGCAACGGGCGCTGAATTTAAGGACGTTTACCTTACTTTTCAAGAATATTTTGAGCGCCTTAATAAGGATGAAAAGCGTTGGGGCAAGCCGCTTGCGGCGCTGCTCGGCGCGTTAAAGGCGCAAACCGAGCTTAAAACGGCGGCAATAGGCGGCAAGGACTCAATGAGCGGCAGCTTTGAAAATTTAGATGTTCCGCCCACCTTGGTTTCCTTTGCGGTTACAACCGATAAAACCGAAAACATAGTATCAAACGAGTTTAAAAAAGCGGGCGATAAGGTTGTTTTAATAAAGCCCGATTATGATAAAAACGGTCTGCCCGATACCGCCTCGCTTTTAAATGTTTATGAAAGAGTAACCGCGCTTTTGCGCTCGGGCAAGGCGGTTGCCTGCTACACGCCTACCCTCGGCGGCATAGCCGAGGCGGTTATGAAAATGTGCTTCGGCAATTCATTAGGCTTTAAATTTGCCGATAATCTGACCGCAAACGAAATTTTCGGCTATTGCTACGGCGGATTTTTACTTGAAGTGGCAGAGGACATTGCAGATACTGCGGAAATCGGCGAAATAACGGCAGACGGTAAAATTTCTTATAACGGCGAAGTAATAAAGCTTGATAAGCTGCTCGGGATTTACGAAAATAAGCTTGAAAGCGTTTACCGCTGCAATAAGGAAAACCCGAAGACCGAAATGCTGACATTTTCTTATAAGGCTGAAAAACGCGTTGCTCCCGCAGTAAAAACGGCAAAGCCCAAGGTTTTAATTCCCGTTTTCCCAGGCACTAACTGCGAGTATGACAGCGCAAAGGCAATGCGCGACGCAGGCGCAGAGCCTGAAATATTCGTTATAAACAACCGCACCGCCGAAAACGTCGCAAAAAGCGTTGAAGATTTTGCAAACAGCCTTAAAACAGCGCAAATGGTGTTTATTCCCGGCGGATTTTCGGGCGGAGACGAGCCTGACGGCAGCGGCAAGTTTATAACCGCATTTTTCCGCAACGCCGCAGTCAAAGAGCAGGTAACCGACCTGCTTGATAACAGAGACGGGCTTATGTGCGGCATATGCAACGGTTTTCAGGCGCTTATAAAGTTAGGGCTTGTGCCTTACGGCAAAATAATTGATACCGATGAGAACTGCCCGACCCTTACCTACAATACAATAGCGCGCCATCAGTCAAAAATAGTAAGAACTCGTATAGCCTCGAATAAATCTCCGTGGCTTGCCGAGACCGAGGTGGGCGATATATACAGCGTGCCTATCTCCCACGGCGAGGGCAGATTTATTGCAAGCGACGAGCTGATACACCGCCTTGCCGAAAACGGGCAGATTGCTACGCAGTATGTGGATGAAAAGGGACAAGCTACAAGCGATATTCACTTTAACCCGAACGGTTCTTACTATGCTATTGAGGGTATAACCTCGCCCGACGGCAGAGTGTTCGGTAAAATGGGTCACTCCGAAAGATATGCTGTCGACCTTTACAAAAACGTTCCCGGAAATTACGATATTAAAATGTTCCGCTCGGCTGTAAGGTATTTTAAATAGGCAGTTCTTCAATTGTGTTACGTCTTTAAACAGACATTATCTTATAAATCCCGTATTAGTGCAGTCGGCAGCATAACCACTGCAAAACTTCATAAATAAAGAATTTCAGCACTGTTTCACGCCGTGCTGTTATTCTTTATGTGTAAACTGTCATACCGCATTCGTATTCCGTAACCCTAATATGGTTCTGATTAAAAAGCTATTTTGTGTTAATTATGGCAATTTTAACAAGTTGAAAAAGCAAAGGTAATCGTACTTGGTGTAACCGAGCTTATCGTCAAGCTCTGCTTCAAGTCCGTTTTCGAGAACCTCACCGACCATTTCCTTAAATACGGATTTCAGGTCGCGGACATCTTCTACCTCCATCAGCGCGAGCAATTCCCGCAATTTCTCTCTCCGTTCCTGTTTTGCTGCCCGTACCTCCGGGCTGTCTTTGTACCTTGGCATAATTATAACCTCCGATTTGTTATTTCTATTTTATACCACCTCGGAGGTTTACACAATATCTAAAGAAGTCTCGAGATGTTTTATGGGCGCTCATGGATTGATGTTTCAATCAACAGTTTTATAGATGAAATTAATAATTATATCATCTGGTATAACACCAAACGTATTAAACAATCTCTGGGATATATGAGACCGGTAGAGTACAGACATAGTCTTGGATTAGCTGTTTAAACAGTCCAAGAATATGTCCGCACCCCCGAACCTTAAATTTTCTTCTTCTTTTTCAACATTTGTTATTTTTACCCCTTGCAATCCGAGCAATTCTTCTGTAAAATGATTATAGAGCATATTGGAGCCTCCGTTTATGGTATCTACTCATTTCCATTTTAACGGATTCTCTCCAAATATGCTCTACTTTTTTCTTGTCTTTTTTGTAGGCTCTACTTGGTTACCCCAACTTTTATTATAGAGCCATTTTTTATTCTATTAAGAAGTGCAACGGCAAAATCTCGGCTAAAATAGGATGATTTCTAATTTTAGCCGAGATTTTTATTGTTTATGAACAAAGAAAAATAATTAAATATTTTCAATTTTGGTATTGCTATTATTCGAGTTTTAGAATATAATGTATTTGACAAACTATGGAGGTATAGTTATGGAATTTATGTCTGCAAGAGAAGCGGCAGATAAATGGGGAATTTCTCAAAGAAGAGTTGCCATTCTCTGTTCTGAAAACAGAATTGCTGAAGCAACAATGGTGGGTAATATGTGGATCATACCAACTGTTGCTGAAAAGCCTACAGATGCAAGAAGTTTGCGCTATACAAAAAATGATGAAAAAACAGTCAAACCTTTCTTAAAATGGGCAGGAGGTAAAGGACAACTTCTTAAAGAAATTGAACAATACTATCCTTTCAATGATCGAATTACAAAATATGCTGAACCATTCGTTGGTGGAGGAGCGGTATTATTTGATATACTCGGCAAATTTGATATTAAAGAAGTTTATATTAGTGATATAAACGCAGAATTGATTAACGCTTATCGCATCATAAGAGATAACGTAAATGAATTGATTGCTGTTCTTAAGACATATCAAGAAGAATATATCCCACTCCCGGCGGAAGAACGCAAAGTTTACTATATGGAAAAAAGAGATAGATTTAACGATCTAAAAGTTTATGGTAACAAAGCGGTAAATATCGAAAAAGCAGTTTTGATGATATTTCTCAACAAGACATGTTTTAACGGACTATATAGAGTAAACAAAAAAGGGCTCTTCAATGTGCCTATGGGTGCATACAAGAACCCTATGATATGTGACGAAAAAAATCTCAGAGAAGTTTCAACAAAACTTCAAAATGTAACCATTGTCTGCGGTGATTACAGAGAATCGGAAGAATTTATCGACGAGCACACTTTCGTGTACTTTGATCCTCCGTACAGACCTCTTACAGATACAGCAAGTTTCACTGCATACACAGAAAATCTGTTCAATGATGAAGAACAAATCAATCTTGCAAGATTCGTAGATGCCATGCACAAAAAAGGTGCCAAAATTGTAGTGAGCAACGCGGATCCTAAAAACTCGAATACAGAAGATGACTTCTTCGACAACATCTATAATGCACATAAAATCAAACGTGTAGAGGCCACCCGAATGATTAACTGCAATAGTGAACTAAGAGGAAAAATTAAAGAACTTCTAATATCAAACTTCTAAGGTTGAAAACAAACTAAGTAATAACAGCTTGACACTGTGGTGAATAACCACAGTGTATGCTTTTTGGGGGAAATAAAAAATGAAATTAAAAGAAGCTCAAAAAAGAATACTTGAATTATGTAATATTCCATTCGGCGAAATGTTTAATGAGAATGATTTTGTGACCATAATTCGTAATAAAGGTAAAACTGGACAGTTGTTAGAATTGGCGCTTGGCAAAAAGTTGGACAGTTTTAATATTGATTTTGAGGATGGAGAACTTAAAAGTAACAAATGTGATGCAACAGGAAAACCTTTAGAGACCGTGTTTATTACCCAGATATCAAGCGTTATAGATGAGTTGCTTCAAGAAAAATCGTTTGAACAAACACATCTTTACGAAAAAATTAGCAATATGCTTTATGTCCCAGTTTGTAAGATTGGTGACCCGCATAATTGGATGTTTTTAGATGCTATACATATTGACCTTTCAGATAAAAGGTTTTCTTCTCTTTTGAACATATGGAGAGAAGACTATTATAGTATTTGTAAGAAGTTAAAATATCATATTGAAAATAGTTGTGACGGATTTATACACACATCGAATGGTACTCATATTCAGGTGAGAAGTAAAGATTCGAAGCCATATCATCCTATATATTCGTCTACATACGGAAGATATGTTTCAAATAAAAATCATGCGTTTTATTTCCAAAAGCAATTTGTGTACGATATCTTAGATATGTACAATAAATAAGGAGGTCAATAGGGCAAACTGTGAGTGTCGCGGTAAACCTATTATTGATGCACAATTTATGTTTGATAAAGATAAAAATACAAAAAAACCTATAATTCAGTCCAGTGGTTATAACGGCAGCGAGCCAACACGAGTTTGTCCGCATTGCGGTAAAGAAAAAACTTTAAGTGACTTTGGTTTTAGAAATATGGGGAATGATAAAATCAGAAATCAATCTTGGTGCAAGGAATGTAGATAACATGGCTAAGAAAATAACCAAATGGGAGCCGGAAGACTTTGAATTGGAAATGACAACACATTGGTCGTTTCCTAAACGCGGCGATTGGGCTACCCATGATGCAAAGTGGCGCGGGAATTGGTCGCCGTATATTCCGCGTAACATTCTTTTGAGATATTCAAACGAGGGCGATTTGGTACTTGACCAATTTGCTGGTGGCGGCACAACTCTTGTTGAAGCAAAATTACTTAATCGTAATATAATCGGTGTTGATGTTAACGATGTTGCATTAGAAAGATGCAGAGAAAAAACGGATTTTGAGTGTGACGGTGCTAATGGCGATGTATATATTCATAAAGGGGATGCTCGAAATCTTGATTTTGTTCCTAACGACAGCATTGATTTGATTTGTACACATCCACCTTATGCCGATATTATTCAATATAGCGAAAACATTCCCGAAGATCTGTCTTTATTAAAAGTTAAAGACTTTCTTAAAGAAATGGAAAAGGTCGCAGCTGAGAGCCATCGTGTTCTAAAAAAAGACAAGTTTTGTGCGGTTCTCATGGGTGATACGCGGCAAAAAGGACACATGATACCAATGTCCTTCGAAGTTATGCGTATTTTTGAGAATGCAGGATTCAAACTGAAGGAATTGATTATAAAAGAGCAACACAACTGCAAAGCCACAGGTTACTGGAAAACAAACAGTGTAAAATATAACTTTTTGTTGATTGCACATGAACATTTATTTATTTTTAGGAAGTGAATGAGATGAGTTTCAATCCAAATGAAATTAGTATAGGCAGGGTATTATCAAATAATGTTCAATATATGGTACCAAGGTATCAACGTAAATATGTTTGGAATGAGCAACAGTGGAAAAATCTTATAGAAGATATCTTGTCATCAATGAATGTAGTTTCAGAAGAGGATAGATATCATTTCATTGGAAGTTTTATATTTGAAAAAAAGAATAATGGTTGGATAATTGTTGATGGACAACAGAGATTGACAACAATAACAATTTTACTTGCGGTAATTTCTAAACTTTTTGCAATAAATAATGAACCAAAATTATACGAAGGTATAAGAAAATATTGTATTTTAAAAATGGACGACGGTTCTGAGAAAATGAGAATAGTTAATGAGGACTTTACTGTTTTTTCTAACATTGTATATGATTATTTTTTGTTTCCGTGTAATATGTTGCCATTAGAGAAATTTTTCGAAAAAGAAAATATAGTTATAAGTAAAAATGGTTTGTCATTCGTAAAATGTTATCAATATTTTTATGATTATATTACAGAATATCTGTCTTCCTTGTCTGGTGAGAAAAGTATAGAATGGCTCAGCAGTTTTAGGGATGCCATTATTAATTTGAAAGCAATTGAGATAACTGTTGATAAAGAACAAGAAGGGTACATAATTTTTGAAATTTTGAACTCTCGCGGAATGCCTCTTGAACAGCATGAACTGCTAAAAAATTATATCTTTATGTATTACAAGGACTCTGTTGGAAGTGATATTGCTAAAGATAAATGGAATAAGATAATTTTTAATGTTGACGGAGACTCATTATCTTCGTTAAAACGCTTTATTTCTCATTATATAACTCATCGCTTCGGTAAAGTTCCGAAGGCATTAGAATATGCAACAATAAAAAAAGAAGTTCCAAAGGATAATGTTAAAGATTTTTTAGATGATTTGCTATTTAAATCCGAATTATACAATTCGTTTAGCAACATTAATGAAAGTAAATATACGCCTACTATCAATTATGTCCTTAAATTTTTAATTAATAACAACAATTATCAGTTTAGGCCTATATTATTGAGTTTATTTGAGGCTTTGCAGAACGGATTGGTTTCTGTTGAAAAAGTTGAAAAATATCTTGTTTCAATAAAAAATTTTCTTTCTATTTATGTTGTCGTTTGTAAAGAAAAAACTAATGCCTTGGAAAAAATCATATATGATTATTCTGTCTTGCTCCACAATGATTTCACAAAAGAGTTAATGGATGAATTCATTAATTCTTTATTTTTAAAACTTAGTAAAGAAAAATTTATCTCTGACTTTTCTCAACTTATGTACACTAATAATCAGAAAAAGCATCCAAATCTTAAAAGGAACGCTAGGAAGGAATGCAGACACATATTATATGAGTATGAAATTTGTTTATCTAAAATAGACGACTATCGATTAACAAAGTTTACAGTTGAACATATACTGCCCGATTCGGATAATGATGGGGTGGTTTGTCATCTGGGAAATATGGTACCATTAGTTCGTAGGCTCAACAATCGTTTAAAAGATTCAGCAGTGGAAGAGAAGACTGAAGAATATAAAAAATCTCCTTTTGTGTCAGTTAAAGAATTTGTGGAATTATATGATAAACAAAAGAAATGGGACAAAGAAGCTATTGAAAAACGAACAAAATATATGGCTAATAAATTTTGGGATGAAATATGGATAAAAAAATAATGCATATTTTTCAACACACCGTAATATACTATAATCGGTGAATTATTTGTGTATTGTTTGAAATGTAAAAAAACGAGTAATGATAATTGGTTTTATATTTGGGCAAACGAATACGATATAAACGAATGGTGTATTTCAAAAAATCCTTGTAACTTTAAAAATTATGATACTGTTTTTGAGCTGTTTTCTAAGCTTAACGATAAACCAAATAATATTCGAGAACTAATTATAGAAAAAATTTAAGTTTTATTGCAGAACCATCTTTGTATCGGTGTGACCGTATTATAAAGATGGTTTTGCTTTTTATGAATAATTCTTTGGACTTTTGAAAAGTGTTGTGGTATGTGTTTGTGTTGCAAAAGGAGGTGCAATACAAATGACCGCGCTTGAAGATTTATATTACGGTAATATTCACCCATATGAAAGATATATAAAGAAAGGCACAAATCAGGAAAGGCTCGTAAAATTAATTTGTCAAAATGAAGAAGAGCTGGGTTTCACTCTAACAGAAAAGCAAAAAGAAACCTTTGAAAAGTTTAAAGACTGTCAAAATGAACTATCGGGTGTAACTGAACAAGATGCTTTTAGAGATGGGTTTATCCTTGCCGTTCGCATAATGGTAGAAGTGATGGAAGGTTTGTAGAAAACTGAAAAATGCTCAATCTAACAATACCCACCGGGTGTGGCAGTTCAACACTGAACCTTGCCACAATATCCGGTGGGTATTTTTTGGCTTTGTAGGCGTTTGTTTTATCTCAAACGCCCTTGGCTCGATGAAACTATTTCTGTTCGATTGTACGGGGGATTAATCATTAACCTCAATAATTTTCAAGGCTTCTTCCGCAGTTAATTCGCCGCGGAGATACTGATCCCGAGCCGCCGAAGCAGCTTCGCTCCAATCCCAATACGTTTCAATAGATATTCCTTTGGGAAGTTGCTTAAGGGCATAGGCGGCGCGCTCATATCGCTTATACATTTTCTGTTTAGTGCGTTCGAATGCCTTCAAAACAGAATCTGTGTCAACAGCAATTTTATGCTTGATTTTCGGTGCAATTTCCTTGCAGGTCTTTCCGTTACTGATAACTCTGTCACAATACCGAGTTGCTTTTCTTGTCTTTGGAATAAAATATTGTCCGCAACAAAAGCATCGGGCAACATTGGGATTGGAATTCAAATAGTTGATCAAAAGGAATTGAAAATAATTTTTAATAGACCTAAAGCGGTATTCCATCTAAATAGCGCCGGTAAAGGTATAGCATTGTGTAAATGCCCCTTGGGCAAGATTTGCATACTTGTCTTCAAAATCCAAGGGAACACCAAATGACAGGTCTTCCAAGACTTCTCGAAGTTGAATATAAAAAATTATCGGCTCAGTAATATGATCGCAAATTTCATATTTTGCGTTATACACATACATCGCTGTCCCATCGTCCTTGGGCGTGTGATCCAAAAGGTCAAATCGCAGCAATGAGCCGAGCGCAGGATATACATCTTCAATATCATACACCAATTCGTTGGCTTCGGTCAGAAGTTTATCAAAGGTATCTAAATAGACGATACCGTAATTCTCGGGATCGCTATCATCCTCTGTCTTCTCTGCCAGTTCTTCGATTTTTATTAACGAATCCAGATAGGTGTTAAAATCCAACTCTGCAAACCATATGAGCTCGGCACCGATGGTTGTTTTATCAAGTACATTCTCACCCTTGTTCGTAACAAGGGTTCTTTTTATTATACCGTCTTTTTGCAGTGTTACGTAAAGTCCCGGTGTTCTTTGCATCTAACGTTCCCTCCTTTTTGTCTAAAAGTAAACTTTTGCATTTTTTGAAAGATCACTCTTTTATTTAGAAAAAGTGCTTTACTTTCTACAATTATATCACGGTCAGGCAGAAATGAAAAGCCTGACCTTACAACTAAACATACGGCAGTAACAATACAGAACGGTTTGCGTGGCTGGTAGCATAACCGCCGCAAAACCACATAAATAAAGAATTTCAGCACGGTTTTGCCGTGCTGAAATTCTTTATAGGATAATCTAAAAGAAACCGCACAGTAGGTATTATTACCGGCAGAACAGCTCATAATATCATGTTTTTATGTGGAAATGTTGAAAAAACAAATATGCCTGCCCTTTTTGCAATGTTTAAATATAAGTCTATTTTTTAGATTAAAGTATAAAACTTAGAGTTTACAATGTTTTTTTGTAAGTTTAAACTTATAATAAGGATTTGCAAAAAGGAGCGTTTATTATGAACATAAACATTTGCCCAAGACTGAAAAAGGTCGAACAGATACCCGGCGAGTACCGTTTTAACGGTTTTAATTTGTTTATTATAGGCGACGGAAATCTTTTTTACCGTTCTTTAAAGAATTTTTTACCCTACGCGGCCGTTAAGCTTGCACCGCTGAATGAGGCTAATACAGTAATTTCGGTTTCAAGAATCTACTCTCCGCAAAGCGAGTATTTTTATATCAGGATTACGGAAAACGGTGTGGAAATACATTGCAGCGATAATATGGGAGCCCGAAATGCCGCTGCGACATTGGCGCAGATGATACGTAATAATAACGGGGAATTTATTTTACCGACAGCGGTTATTGAAGATTGGCCCGACGCAAAGTATAGGGCAATGATGTTTGAAAGCTCGGGCAGAGCCTGGATACCCATGAATAAATTGCGCTGGTATATATATGAAATGGCGCTTTGCCGCATGAATGTTATGCTTTTTAATTTTATGGAGGATACCGGCTGCACCGTTCCGCTTAATTCGGCGCCGAGGCTTAAAGGCGGCGGCAGTGAAGGCCTAAAATACACTAAAGAAGAAATAAAAGAAATGATTGCCTATGCGGCGGATCTCGGTATAACGGTAACTCCGTTTATAGAGGTGCTTTCACACGCCGCGGATCTTGCCGTGAGCGAGGGAATAGCCTGCCCCGGTGACAGTGAGGAAAATATGTTTGATGTTTGTATCGGGAGCGAAAAGACCTTTGGGGTTATCGAGAGAATCGTTAAAGAGGTTGCCGAGCTTTTCCCGAGCGATGTTATTCATATAGGGGCAGACGAGTACGATATGTCGGCGGTGACCCCGAAAACCGCATATTGGGATAAATGCCCGCATTGCCGAAAGCTTTCGGAGAAAATGGGCTATACAACGCTGCGGGAGCTGTTTTTATATGCGATAGAACGCATAAACAAAATAGTAAACAATCAGGGTAAAATAATGATGATGTGGAATGCCGATATACACCCGGGGCATTTGCCTGTGTGTTTGGACCGCAACATAATTATGCATTATTATCGCTATTGCAGCGACCTCGGGCGGGAAAAGCTTTATAATCTTCATATTAACGGATATATAGACGAGGGCTTTACAACAATAAATTCATATTATCCGCAGACATATATGGATTTCGATGATTATATGAGCGCAGAAAAGCTAAACAGCTGGACATATTTAAACGACCCGCTTGTGAAACAGGCTAACCGTGCAAAAATACCGGGCGGCTGTTGCTGTGCATGGGAAGATCACGAGCATTATAAGCGCACTGTCCCCGCCGCAATACCGCTTTTTGCGGACCGACTTTGGAATGCCGAGGGTGACCCTGTAGCTTATGACTGTAATTACGGTAAAGCTTTGACGCGTATAATTTTCGGCGGTAAGCTGCCTGAGGATATGAATGTTTTCGCTGCCGTAGGCGATGTTTTGCCGCCGCTAAAGGATAATGTAAAAATACATAAGGATATGATAACCGCCGATACAGAGGAACTGCTGAGAATCAAAAATGCTCTCGGCAAAGCGGCGGCGGACGGTGACGATACGGCGCAAAGCTATTTAGAGGCGGTAAAAGCCGCAATTGACGAAAGGCTGACCGAGAAGGTAAAAGAGCCGCTGAAAGAGCGAATTCCATTCAGGGGATAAAATTTAAAGGGAGAAAATTTATGAAAATATTTCCGAAAAATTCAAGAGTTTGTTTTGTGGGGGACAGTATTACCCACAATAATGGGTATTTAATGCATATAGTATCGTATTATAAAAATAATTTCCCCGATTTAAATATAAACTTTTATAATTGCGGTGTTTCGGGCAGCAATTTGAGTGTACAGCTCGAAATTGCGGAGAAAGATACACTGTCGTTTGCTCCGACTCATGTTGTGATTCTTATGGGTATTAACGACTGCGAGCGGGAAAGGCTGCTTGAAAAAAGGAGCGAAAAACGGTATGAAATGCTGAAACAGGCATTTGAAAATTACAAATCTAATTTAGAAAATCTTTGCGGCTTATTAAAAAAAAGGAACATAGATATAACGCTTTGCACCTGCATACCTTACGATGAATACGGCGAGTATTGCACCTCGCCGTTACACGGCGGTCTTGCGTTGATTATGGCTTATAACGAATATATAAGAGAATACTCAAGACGGCAGGGCCACAATCTTTGCGATTTGTTCCCGTACATTCTGGAACAAATGCAGAAGGAACGCATTTACAGCGACGATTCGGTTCATGTTACAGATAAGGGACAGTTTTATATAGCAAGGTGCTTTTTGAAAAATCAGGGGCTTGATCTATGCGAAGAGACGGTATTTTCCGAAAAGCTGCTTGAATGGAACGGAAAAGTTCAGATATTGAGAAACATTTATGCGGTCGAGTCATTGGTTATAAAAAAATACAATCTGCCATATAGTGATGCGTTGCTTACGGTGAAAAACTTTATGGAAAGCGATGAATGTAACGATTGGTTCAACGGTATTTGCAGGTGCTACCTTGAAAATAAGCAACAGGAAAAACAAATTAAAGTGCACATGACGGATATAATGGAAAAAGAACTGTGATGTAAGGAGGAGAAAATTAATGAGTATTCCCGTTAAAAGTGTAGGACTTAATGTTTCGGGCACACCGAGCCATATTTTCAGGGGCTACGGTATGTATATCGGCGAGTGCGGCAGAGTTGACGAAAGCGTAAGAAAAACACTGGAGAAAAAAATATTTAAGGGTCTTAATACCAAAGTTATTCATTATTGCTTTGAGATGATATACCCAAAGTGGAATCCCAAATATAACGATTTTAAGGCGGGCGAGGATCACCTTGACCCATATAACACCGACGCACTTGACGCATGGATAGAGGAGCATACCGAAAATTTAGGCTACGGCGGGCGGGAATTTACTGAGGATATGAAAAAATACGGTGCGGTTTACGCTATGAATATGTGCGGTGTACTTCCACATAACCTCAGTGGCAAAACGGTTGCACAGATCTATGCGGGCGCAAATGAGGATACGCTTGCAATCGTGCGAGGAAACGGAGCAGACACCGTAATTGTAGACGAGGGGGTTCATCCTATAAAGGACAGCTATATTCCCACACTTGTAGATACCGCTGTTAATCTGGTTGAGCGAATGATTAAAAAATTCGGTATGCCGATTAAATACATTTCGGTTTATGACGAGCCTAATTTCGGGGCGGTTACACCCCACCAGATGTGCCTAATTATAAGGCTGACAAGAAAAAAGTTGGATGAAAAGGAACTTAACGATGTTCTTATTAACGGACCGGCATCTGCGGGAATAAATCTTTCGTATGCCGAGGCTGTAAAAAGTATAGACCCCGAGGCTTTCGGTCTTATTGATAAAATTACGATACACGGTTTCGGAAGCGGAATGATGGATTTAATACATAATCGGCAGGCGTCAGTCCTCGGCAAAGAGCTTTGGATAACCTCTACCGGAGCGGAGGGCGACGGTAAATTCAGCGATCTACCGCGAAATGAAAAAGGCGAAATTTTTGATAACAGCGATATATACGGCGTGGTTAACGCAAGCGCGGTTTTAATAGATATAAATTTGGGTGCGTCATATATGGGAAACTGGTATTGCCTTTTTGCTCCGGGGCATACAGATATTCCAATGCAATATTATATGTTTCTTGCGGATAAAACCGCCGACAGATCCGTTTTGGGCAAGGATCTGCTTATAACCAGATATTACGAATATATATCCGCAATACTTGCGGTGATAAAAGCCGACGCTGAAATTTACTGCTGCGAAAGCAGCGAAGAGGGATGTATGACCGAGAGATACGACCTTACAAACTCAATAAATAACCAAATGGCGGCATTGGCAGCAAAAAACAAGGATGGCAAGTGGGGAATAGCAATTCTTAATAAAACGGATACCGAAACCCGAACGAAAGAGCTTTCGTGTATGTATGAGAACACAAAGCCGCACAACCTTGCGGGGCACAGCGTTTATCTTGATGTTGAATTGGATATTCGGGCGCTTTACGGAACGGGCGAAAAAAGGTTTGTAGTATTGAAAACAGGTAAATCGGGTAAATATCTTGAACCCGACGGAACAGTAACTGTTACAGACGGCAGGGGTATTGTCAGAGCAGCTCCTTTTGAACTGGTTACAATGCGTGAAGTCCAAACAAACCTATAATTTTTATACCATTGTACGATTTTTAGAGTTTGAAGTGCATAAAAACTGTGATATAGTAATATCAAGATATTTTGCGTTGAGCAATTTTCTGTATTTTCAATAAGGGAGAGGAATTTTTTATGAGACATTTTTCTTTTAAAAAAGCCATGGCATCGATTCTGTCGGTAATGCTTATTATGAGCCTTATGCCTATGAGCTTTTCGGCGAAAACTACAGATACCGTTACAGGTGACGGCGGTGAATGGGAGGATAAATGTGCGGCGACCGTTTCGGTTGAGAACGGCACTGCAGCACTGAATCTGCATTTTACAAAAGGTTATGATGATTTTACGGGCGCTTGGACTCCGCAGCTTGATAATTTAATTCCCAGAGCGATAAGTACATATAACACAAATCATGGCGCAACACTTAAAACTACCGATATTACCAAGATAACCATTTCCGATGAAGAGGGTATTGAGACTTATATAATCGGATTTATCAGATATCTCGTATCCTCGGGGTATGCGGCTCAAATTACCGAGCTTGACCTTTCCGCCGCAACCTTCCGTAACAGGTGGTCATGGCAATCGGAAGAGGAAGACAGCCACAAATGGTCGGTAAATACTTTTTCAAATTACGGTGGCAGCAGTAAATTCCCGTTGCTTAAAACACTTAAATTGGGCGGCGGTCTTACTATAATCGAATATAACGCATTTAACAATATGACTTCGCTTGAAACATTGGAGCTTAACGATTGCATTACCGATATAGCGGTAAATGCGTTCAGCGGCTGCACCTCGTTAAAGGCACTCGGTCTGCCTTCTTCTCTTAAAACTATAGCCGAGGCAAAGTATACGGTGGACGGCTGTGACAGCCTTTCCGAGATATCCTATCACGGCGCATCGGCGGATGTTTCTTTGTACAGCTCTGTTTTGGAATATATCAATACAGCTGCAGTGACAAAAATTGATTTGAGCAGAAGTAACATAGATGTTGACTTTGCGCTTTCCGTACTTGCAAAGAGCAATATACAATATTTCAATATTTCCGACTGTGCAAATATTGAATATGATTCGGTTAACGGTATGCTTTTATGGGAAAAGCTCGAGGCACTGAAAGCTGCCGGTGCAACCGTTTTGGCTCCTGTCAATTCAGATCCTTATAAAAACGCCGATACCGTAAGGGGCGACGGCGGCGAATGGGATAATAACGCAACAGCCAGAATTACCGTCAATGAAGGCGGGGTTTCCTTAAGCCTTTGTTTCTCAAGTGGCTATGATGATTTTACGGGCGCTTGGACTCCGCAGCTTGATAATTTAATTCCCAAAGCGATAAATACATATAACACAAATCACGGCACAGCCCTTAAAATTACTGATATTGCCAAGATAAGCGTTTCTAATGAAGGTAATGCTACGATCTATGTGATAGGGTTTGTCAGATATCTCGTATCCTCTGGGTATGCGGCTCAAATTACCGAGCTTGACCTTTCCGCCGCAACCTTCCGTAACAGGTGGTCGTGGCAATCGGAAGAGGAAGACAGCCATAAGTGGTCGGTAAATACTTTTTCAAATTACGGTGGTAGCAGTAAATTCCCGCTGCTTAAAACACTTAAATTGGGCGACGGTCTTACAATGATTGAATATAATGCATTTAACAATATGACCTCGCTTGAAACATTGGAACTTAACGACTGTATTACCGATATAGGCGGCAGCGCATTCAGCGGCTGCACTTCTTTAAAGTCGCTCGGTCTTCCGTTATCGTTAAACAAATTGGATGACGGCACATACGTAGTCGACGGCTGTGAGAGCCTTTCAGCCGTTTCGTATCACGGTACGTCGGATAAGGCTGCTCTGTACAGCGAAATTATGAAAATAGCAAATAGGGCAGGCGTAACCGATATTGATTTAAGCGGGAGCGGAATATCCACCGAAAATGCGCTTACCCTGGCAGGTAAGAATAATCTTACGGCGTTTAATATAAGCGATTGCGGTAATATAGATTGGGGCACGGATAACGGCAAAGCGCTTTACGGCAGAATAAAAGCTCTTATTGCCGCCGGTACTGAGGTAATGTTTACCGGTAGCTCGGAGCTTGACGCATTTGTATCCGATGACGGAACTGCCTGTATTTTTGCAGAGGGCGACTCGGTAAAGCTTTCCGTTTACAATGCGCGCCATATAGGCGACAACGAGACCCTTTATATGGCAAACGGCGCTATTGAAAATTTCAATCTGAATCATCAGTCGCGACAGATAACTCTTGCGGATATAACCGCAATAATCGTTTCTTCAGCCGAAAAAGCTTATCTCTTATCTACTTTCAGCAGATTTTTGAAGAACAATCTGCCGCAGGTGCAAGAGGTAGATATGGGTAAGGCAAATGTGTTTAACGCCACATATTATCTTGAAAGCGATTATCCGGTTGAACAATATGGAAATAAGTACGGCAATGAGTATTTCGGTGCTTATGACAGCGGAAATATCAAGCTTACCAAGCTTAAACGTGTAGTTTTATCCGAAACCGCAACAGATATAGGCTCTTTTATGTTCAGAAACTGCCGCACGTTGGAAGAG
Organism: uncultured Eubacteriales bacterium; assembly: GCA_934486705.1. Lineage (GTDB taxonomy): Bacteria > Bacillota > Clostridia > Oscillospirales > Acutalibacteraceae > UBA737. The sequence goes on along the minus strand of CAKSQS010000007.1, from coordinate 55,587 downwards.
GCGGTGCTGCCGAGAGCACTTAAAACAGCAGGAGATAATACGTTTACAAATTGCGTGAATCTGAAAACCGTAACCGTTACCAACGGCACGTTTAGTGAGTGGACCTTTGAGAGCGCACCCGTTAAAAGCTTTATTTTTAACGGCGGAGAAAATGATGTATTGGAGATTTCGGAAACTGCGGGGAACGATTTCTCAAATGTTACCGTTTACTGTGCGGATGCCGACGTATACAGCAGCGGAATAGGCACAAACTTTAAAAATAAAACCGCAAAATCGGTATACCTCGGAAATATGGATGAAGTAACCCTTAAAACGGATGAAACATCAGACGGGTATTTCCTGCCGACATCGGAAACTAAGATTTTTGCGGGCTGGAAAACCATAAGTGCAACTGAGGTAGAAGCCGTGTGGATAGTTTACTCGCATGTTTTGGGAGATATAAATAACGATGGTGTTGTGAATATTTGCGACTATATCTATCTCAAAAAATATATTGCCGGAATAACGGATAAAATTCCGTGTGACATTAAGGATATTGACCTTGAGGGAGACGGTATTGACAGCACCGAACTGACAATTATGAGAAGAGCACTTTTAGGTATTGAATCGCACGAAGAATATTACGGGCGCATCCATACCGCAGCTTAAAAAGCGGCGCAAATTACGGTCAATCCGTCCCACCAAAATCGGTGAGACGGATTGTTTTTTGCAATATTATAAACAGAGAGGGTATATATTATGCGTTTTACAGCTTATAAGAAAATTGCAGCCTTTATTCTTTCGTTATGTGTTACATTATCGGCTCTCGCAACGGGCGCGGCCGCTGAAAACCCGAATGACAGCTCTTTGATAACGGTTATTGAAAATAATGTGATCTTAAGCCTTGAATTTGCCGATACATACTATAATTTGCAAAACAGCGGCTATGACGACGCAAACGATTACAGGGGAAGGTCGTTAAACCTCACAAACGCGGCGCTTAACGCATACAATACCGAAAATTCCACTGAGCTTACCCTTGCGGATATTACTGCCGTAAGGGTGAAAACCGTAAACGGCGCATTTCTTTGCGGACAGTTTATTTCCTTTATCAAGGATAAGCTGCCTACTGTCAAAGAAATAGATATGAAAGACGCAAATGTTACGACAAGAAATTTTGCTTGGGAGACCGACGGGTATACCAATAACGCGATATATGACGGCTATTTCGGCGTATATTCGGGAGAACCGCGCCTTACGGCGGTTAAAAAAATAATACTCCCCGATACGCTGGAAATTATTATGAATTACGCCTTTAAAAACCTCGGAACTCTTGAAGCAATAGTTTTCGGAAATTCCCTGAAATCCATAGGTTACGAAGCGTTTCAAAACTGTATGTCGCTTAAAGCTCTCGATTTTCCCGATTCGTTAAATGCGTTCGGCGGGGAGTCTCAGTGGTATACAGAGGGCTGCGAGTCCCTTGCGGCGGTTTCATATCACGGCTTATCCTCGGCGGACGGCTCGGATTTTTTTGCTGCCCTCAGCACTATTATTGTTAAAGCTCCCGTAGTTACCGTTGATTTAAGCAACAGCGGTATAGATACTTCAAATGCGCTTAAAATCGCAAATAAAAGAAGAATAACATATCTGAATTTGAGCGGATGCGGCAATATAGAGTATGGCTCATCGGACGGCACAGCGCTGTATGAAAGGTTAAATTATATGAAATCAAACGGTGCTGAGGTATTGAAAACCGAAAATTCCGGGTATATTTCGACCGAGGGCGGCGAGGTAAAGCTATCGCTGCATTTCGGCGTGACATATTATGATATGCAGGAAACGGCATACGATGACGTTGACGATATTCGCGGCAAGGCGTTACAGCTCACGGCTAATGCACAGCTGAAATATAATACCGAGAACTCGGCAAATATAAGCATAGAGGATATTACGCACCTTACGGTAAGCTGCGACGACGGTATTTACATTACGGGCAGATTTTCCGATTTTATAAAGACAAAGCTTTCGGGAGTTACCGAAATAGATATGAGCGATGCCAATGTCACTACCCGTACATATGCTTGGGAAACTGACGGATATACGGACAACGCGCTGCAGGATCAGTATTTCGGAATATATTCGGGCACGCCGAGTTTGACGGCAGTAAAAAAAATAATACTTCCCGATACGCTTGAAGTAATGTATGATTACGTTTTTAAAAACCTGAATACGCTTGAAACGGTGGTCTTCGGAAATTCACTGAAAACAATGGGCTTCGAGGCGTTTCAAAACTGTACTTCACTGAAAACGCTGGAGCTTCCGAGCAGCTTAAACGAGTTTACGGGTGATACGGCTTGGTATGTATATGGATGTACGGCGCTTACCGATATATCGTATCATGGGGCGGCAGACGGAAAAGGCGATTTCTTTGCAAAGCTTGCGTCGCTTATAAACAACTGCCCGGCCGTAAAAGCAGATATGAGCGGCAGCGGAATAGACGCAGCAGGCGCACTGGCAATAGCGTGGAATAACAATTTGGCATACCTTGATATAAGCAATTGTGCGGAGATTGATTATACAACAGATGTCGGCGGTGAGCTTTATTTAAGACTGCATTCCTTGTCTGAAACGGGAAAAACCATCATTATGAGTGATTATTCCGCCCGTATTGAGTTGACGGACGGAATGATAGAACTGAATATCTGTTTTGTACGGAATGATTACAGCAGCGAAAAAGTCTCAGAGCTTACAAACAGCGCAATAAACGAATACAACGAGGACAGTACCCTTTCAATCGTTATGCAAAGTATTAAAGCGGTTCGGGTAAAGACTGCGAAGGGCGTTTATCTGAATAGTGTGTTTACCGATTTTATTACCGATAGGCTGCCGTGGATTACAAGGCTTGACATAAGCAAAGCTGCTATTGCTTCAAATACAGATGACGGAAATGCTGTCCGCACTGAATTGATCGCGCTTTCAAATAACGGTACGGATGTTATTTTTACGGATGTTTTAGGGGACGCCAACGCTGACGGAAATTTTAATATACTGGATATAATTCATATTGAAAAATATCTTGCGCATGACATAGACAGAATTATCAACAGTGAGTCTGTTGTGGACCTTAATATGGACGGTATGATAAACGGCACGGAGCTTGCAATTATGCGTAAAGCCTTAATGCAGGCTGAGGATCTTGAAAAGTATGCCGAAAAGTACAGAAATACATATGAGCTTACCGTGGGCGCAGATTCAATAGGCGAGTATAGCTATATGGGGTGGTTTCTTACCGCAGATATGGCACAAACATATCAAAAAATGAATTCGGCGCAGAGGGGGCAATTCTTGGATTATGTGTTTAACGGCGAAAAGGTCAACTATTTCGGTTTAATTGCTGATGTTGATAAATATTATGAAAACAGCGAAAACGGATTTAATATAAATGCCTTTAAAGCAGATTGGCTTGTGGGAAAAGGCGGACTGCTTGATGAAATTGCCGAAAGGGGTACGGATGTATTTCTCAACATTTCTTCTGTACCGTCCGCCCTCAGCGGGGAAGGTTCACATAAATTAGCTGACGGCTGCGAGCAGGAATTTGCGCAGTTTGTGGCTGACGCGGCGTATGCGGTCAAAGAGGAATGTTCTTTGAATATAAAATATGTGAGTCTCGGCGACGAGCCTGACGGCGGCTCGTGGGATTCAGAGGTGATTGAGCATTACAAAACAGTACCGCAGATAAAGGAATGCCTTAAAGCATACGGTATGGGAAATGTGGGAATTATAGGACCTAATACCTGCTTGATAGAGCAAAAGTGGTTTAACACCCTGCGGTCAAAGGAAAATACATGGAATGCCATGTCGGCGGTTACGGGGCATGATTTTTCTTTCGGTATTGTAAGCGATAGCCTGCTTAACTCTTCAAGGGTTACCGATATGCCGATTTTTGTGAACTCCATGGGTATTCTCAATGAGCATACAATTGCGTCGGATTTTATAGTGGCAGACAGGGACGACAAACAAAAGGTGACGGATTATTACACCGCCGTTCGCAATATCAGTGCATTTTTAAACGATATAAATAAGGGCGCTAATGCCACAATGCTCTGGACTCCTCTTGTTAATACGCCGAATTATTCGACTTTGGATAACACCGCACCCAATTTTTATCATATATACTACAACGAAAACGGAAAGGTCTTTGCTAATAATTTTGCAACCTCGGCAAACTTCGATTATTATTCTCAGGCTGTAAACACTGTAAGACCCGGCGCCCGTATTTATCAGACCTCGACCGATAGAGAAGGTACTATGGGCGGCTCTTTTGAGGAATACACCATGAACGCGACCGCCGCTTTAAATACAGACGGTACTTGGGGAATAAACCTGTTTAACAAGACGGATTCCACTGTAGCAAAGCCGTATAAAAATGCGGACTATGCTCCTGTCCCGCAGGAAGCGCGCGTAATCAATGTAAGGCTTGATATTAAGGGGCTTTACGGCAGCGGGGAAAAAGAATTTAAGGTTTATTCAACCAATATAAACGGCGGCGCTGCCGAAGAAAAGGGCAGCATTATTCTCAGCAACGGAAAAGGCGAAATTGAGGTTGCCCCGCTGGAGCTTATATCGCTGCGCTCATCCGAAAGTATTGGAGTTACAGCCACACCTTTGCCGATAGAGCAGAGAACGGGTAATCTGACGGTGGCGCTTACCGGTGAGAATTATATTATAAAAAACGGCGAGGATGTCTCATTAAACAGTGCGGCGGAGTTAAAGTATTATAATGACTATCACAGTTGCGGAATTATGCTTGAGGCTGAAGACTTTGCAAAGCTTATAGGTGCAAACTACAATTTGAGTTTATTCGGGCTTTCGGCTACTGTATCTAACGGCACGGGTACTATGACATTTAACCGAAGCAGAGCCACTGTTCAATACAGCGGTTCGGTATCGGGTACGCTTTCTTTGCCCGAAAGTCTTGTCTATAAGAACGGCAGGTACTATTTTGTAATAAGCGATACCGAGGCTGAAAAAATCGGTAAAATATTCGGTATTGATTACAGGCAGTACGAAAATACGGGTCTTATTGTAATAGGAAAAACGGATGTCGGAAATTTGGGACTTTTCACCCGTTTGTTTGAATGATAGGCAATAGCTCACCTGCGGAATTATATATTGTTTACAAACTTTTGTATAAAACTTAGAGTTTTATTTTTCCGTAAAAAATTTTATAATAATTATATAAAATTTTGTCGATATTAGGATATGCTTTGAAGGGGTATGAGTATCTATATGAAATACGTACATTTGAAAAGGTTAACAGCTTTAATTCTTTCCGTTTGCATATTGCTATTGACAGCGGTTATGTGTATTTCGGCTGAAATACCGTCTGATACAGCTTTTATAGAAGTTTCGGGCGAAAGGGTGACGCTGAACCTTGAATTTGCCGATACATATTATAATTTGCAAAACAGCGGCTATGACGACGCGAACGATTACAGGGGGAGGTCGTTAAGCCTCACAAACGCGGCGCTTAACGCTTACAATGCCGGAAATTCCGCGGTGCTTACCCTTGCGGATATTACCGCCGTAAGGGTCAAAACCGTAAATGGTGCATTTCTTTGCGGACAGTTTATTTCCTTTATTAAAGATAAACTGCTTAATGTTGAGGAAATAGATTTAAAAGGTGCAAGCGTTACAACAAGAAATTATGCTTGGGAGACCGACGGATATACCGATAACGCGATATATGACGGCTATTTCGGCGTATATTCGGGAGAACCGCGCCTTACGGCGGTTAAAAAAATAATACTTCCCGATACGCTGGAAATTATTATGAATTACGCCTTTAAAAACCTCAAAACTCTTGAAACAATAGTTTTCGGAAACTCATTGAAATCCATAGGCTATGAGGCGTTTCAGAACTGCCCGTCTCTCAAGGCCTTAAATCTTCCCGACAGCTTAAATCAATTTACAAGTGATACAGTCTGGTATGTATACGGCTGTACAGCGCTCGGCGAAGTATCATATCACGGAAATGCAGAGGGTGCGGCAGACAAAAATACTTTTTATAAAAAGCTTGCGTCATTAGTAACCGACACTGTTAAAAAGGTGGATATGAGCGGCAGCGGAATAACAAGCGAGGCGGCTCTTGCAATTGCCGAACATACGGGAATTGCTTATATAAATTTGCTCGGTTGTACTGCCGTTGAGTATAATTCCGCTTCGGGGGTTTTGCTTTATGACAGGCTTATGGCGTTAAAGGACGCTGGCGTAACCGTGCTGATGCCGGAAACCTCCGGCGGCGTGGAAGAACCGACTGATAAGGGTACGCTTTCGGTAAACGGCGACAGTACCGAGCTTACGCTTGAATTTATAAAAACCTATTACGACACGCAAAACACTTCGTTCGGGGATGCCGACGATATCCGCGGCAGAGCGCTTATGCTTGCCACTTCCGCCGTGAAAGCCTATAACCGCACCAACGGTACGGATATTGATATTTCCAATATAACAGCCTTGACCGTAAAAACTGCAGACGGCGTTTACATTACAAGCAGGTTTGCAAGCTTTATAAAGACCAAGTTGCCTCAGCTTATGGAAATAGACATGAGCGGTGCTAATGTAACAACACAGACATATGCGTGGGAAAACACAGTGGATTATACTCCCAATGTTTTTACTGAGGGATATTTCGGCGAGTATTACACAAATAAGTCGGCAACGCTTTATAAGATCAAAAAAATCATATTACCCAATACGCTTAAAGCTACCGGAAACGGTATTTTCAAGGATCTTACTACCCTTGAAACCGTGGTATTCGGCAATTCTTTGCAGCATATCGGACTTGAAGCGTTTCAGGGCTGCTCTTCACTTAAAAATGCGGAACTGCCCGACAGCCTAATACAGATCGGCAATGAAAAAGCGGACGGAACTTCGGAATGGGTTTATTACGGCTCGTCCGTTAACAGCTGGTCTTATCACGGCTGGGCTGCCGACGCGGACGATCCGTACATATTCTTTGAAAATTTGATTAAAGCCTTTAATAAGGTTGATTACAAAAAGGTGGATTTAAGCGGCAGCGCAGTTTCTCCCAAGGAAGCTTTGCTTATTAAGGATTCGGTTACTTACCTTGATTTAAGGAATTGCTTTAATTTGGAATATTCATCCGATGACGGCAAAAAGCTTTACGATAAGCTTACCGCACTTATTAAAAACGGAGCTGCCGTGTATATGCCCTCAAAATCGGAGCTTGACGCTAAATTCCTTGTTAACGCAAAAACCAATGATGTTACAATGGGTGCAGTGCGCGGAACGACTGTATACGACAAAGCCGATGTTCCAATAAAGCACACATTTACCGCTGTTCCGAATGACGGATATAAGCTGATAGGCTGGCTTATAGAGGGAGAGAGCGCAATGCGCGAGCCGGGAACGCCGGATTCCTCGGGAAGGCATTATCTTACTGTCACGGTAAACGGACCTATGACCGTTACAGGGTATTTTGAAATAAAATCCGCCGACATACCCGAGGGTAATATTATTACGAAGGATGCAAACGGCAAGCTACATATTGAGCTTAAAAATATAAAAAAGGATTCCGATATATCCGTATTTACACAGATACTGCTTAAAAATTTAAAGGTAAAGGACGGCGTGCAGTATTATCCCGAAAGCATAGAAAGTATTAAAATATCTTCTGCGGACGGCGCTGTTTTAAGTAACAGTATGGCGGATATTTTCCCGGAGGGCTTTAATAAGGCACTGCAAAAAAACCTAAAGGAATTAGATGTTTACGATGTCAACTTCCTCTATGCCGAAATGCCCGCAGGCTATGTAGAGGGTTATACCGCCCTTTGTAAAGCTGTTCTGCCGAAAAACCTGAAAAGCACAGGTTATATTTCGTTTTCAAACTGCACATCCTTAAAAACCGTTGACCTTCCCGATACTGTGGAGCAGATAGGCCTCGGCAGTTTTCAGTATTCGGGACTTGAAAAGATTAGGCTGCCCGAAGGAATTAAGACAATAGAAAGATCGGCTTTTGCCTATGCCGAAAATTTCAAGGGTACACAAAACTCAAAGGACGGTATTTTCAGAATACCTGACAACGTGGAAAAATGGAGCTCTACATGGGGAGAGATAAGCGTAATAAACACCGCAAACCTTTATAATGACAGCGGTACGCAGTGGATGTTTATTGATACTCAGGTTAAAGGCGTGGAATTTCACGGTGCGGGTAACCCCGCTTCGTTTTCCAGAATGATAGCGGTGCTCGAATGGAGAACGGGGTATTATGATTTCAGGGGCAGCGGAATAAATGAAAAGCAGCTTGCCGTAATTCCCTTTACTACTGCGGGCGGTTACGATACTACCGTGCGTACAACATATCTTGATATACGCGATTGTCCTATTGATTATACTACCGCAAAGGGCAAGGCGTTAAAGAAAAAGCTTACACGGTATATTGAGGAAAACCCGGAGGTAACAATTCTTTGGGACGACGGCATCATAAGAGATAAGGGATATACCCCGCTGAATGCCGACATCACGCTTAATAAAGGACAGACGATGGAACAGGCGTTGTCAGACTGGAGCGCTGAAAACGGCGGCACGGCGATTTCCGAAATAACCGACCTTCAAATAAAGACGCTCGGCGGTAGGGTACTTACCGCAGCGGATTGTCTCGCTATAAGAAATTCCATGCTTACCTCCTTGCGTAAATTGGATGTTTCTGCGGCTGATTTTGAGAATAATTCTATTCCCGACGAGGCTTTTAAAAATGCCGAAAACCTTACCGAAATCAAATTGCCGGGCGTAGTTAAGTGTATAGGCAAATATGCTTTTTTCGGAACAGATATAAATTCCCTTGTTTTGCCGGATGCTGTAGAGCTTATAGACGATTACGCATATGCCGAGTGCTTTTCCCTGGAAGGGGAAATTAAGCTGCCCAACGGGCTGAAAAGTATCGGAACGGGCGCATTTGCGGATTCGGGCTTCAATAAGCTTGTATATCACGGTCCTGTGGATATTGCGCTTGCCAAAAACTTTACTTACGCGCTTGAAACGGTTGAGTATTTGGACCTTAGGGGCTGTACTGCCGTTACCGAAAAGAATTTCCCGCTGAGTTGGTCATCCTTGAAGGTTGCAAATCTTGATTACTGCTCAATTAACGGCGCTCTTAACGGCGATTTTTACTGGAGCCTTATCGGTTTGATAGACAGATACCCTATTATTATAACACTGCGCAACCAATGTGTGCCGTATGACGATTTAGATGCCATGCTTGCTGAAACTATATATGGGAAGCCGCAGGATTATTACCCCGCGGACGGCAAAAGCCGCTTTGATTACGACAACGGTATTTTCGGAATTTTAGATGTTGATGAAATCGAATACGCACTGAATTACAACAGAGGTCCGCAAAAGGAAGACGGCGATAGCATCGGCAGCAGCTCGGAAAGTACAAATACAGGGGATAAGAAAACCGTTGTAAAGAAAAAGGTAGTCACTTTAAAGCGCAGGAAAAAACCGGCGACAGATGAAACGAGCAATTTCCCGATTATTTACATTGCGGCTGCGGCAATAATTGTTGCTGCGGGTGCGGCAGTTACCGCAGTATTACTTATCAGACGCAAGAGAAAAAAGGCGTGAGGAGGACAGAAAATGAAAAAGATAATTTCGGTCATACTGTCTTTAATACTTGTAACTGCTGTTTGCGGCTGTGCAGATACAAAAAGTCCGACTTCCTCGGGGAGCGGAAAAAAGAACATAGAAAAAGGCGATGTAACTTCGTCCGTAACCGAAAGTATCGGCAGCGATGCCGATGACAATACTTATAACAGCCCTGAAAATTCACAGGGCGGAAATATTTCAAATATAGACGATGAGGAAGCGGACGAGGGACAGAATATCGCCGTACCCGGTACGGAAAACTGGTCGTCTGACCCGAATGCATACATTCTGACTGTAGGTAACGAATCTATAGGCAATTTCGGCTATTACGGATGGTATGTTACCGAGAATATTCTTTCGGTTTATAAAAAAATGACCGCCTTGCAAAAAAAGCAGTATCTTGAATATATGTTTGAAGGGGAGGGCTGCAATTACGCGGCTCTGATAGTTGACCAGAGATTTTACTATCAAAGTGAGGAAACTGGCTTTGATATTGAGCATTTCAAGGAGCAGATGAGCGTCGGTGAAGGCGGATTGCTTGATGAATTCGCCAAAAGAAGAATTCCTATATTTGCCAATATAGGCAGCGTTCCGAATTGGATGCGCGGCAAAAACAGCTGGCTGCAGGATAAATACACAGACGCTTTTGCGAGTGCTATTGCAAATATGGTTTATGACCTTCGTGTTGAATGCGGATTGAATGTTGTCAATGTAGGTATAGGCGATGAGCCCGACGGAACAAGCGGCGATACAAACTCAAAGAACATATCTCACTATCCTTCTGTTTTGCCGAAAGTGAAGAAATACCTTAAAGCACGCGGAATGGAAAATGTGGGAATAGTAGGCGCCGAAACCTGCACCATAAATCAGAAATGGCTTAATGTCCTTCGTTCAAACGGCAGTTCGTGGAATAATCTGTTTGCGTTTAGCGGGCATGACTTCGGCTTCGGCGTCGTAACTGCCGAGCTGTTCAACTCTACCCGGATAACAAATAAACCGCTGTTTGTTACCTCTATGGGTATACTTGATGAACACACCGTTGCAGGTAATTTCTTAAGCGTTACAAAAAGCGGCGTTGAAACCGTTGCGGATTACTATACCGCAATGCGCAATATAAGCCCGCTGCTTAACAATATAAATATGGGCGCAAACGCAATAACAATGTGGGCACCGCTTACCGAAGTTACTTCGATAACCCGCCTTGACGCCATACCGCCTAATTTTTACCATATTTTCTATAACTCAAGCGGAGAGGTATTTAAGAATAACTTCGCAACCTCGGCAACATATTACTATTATTCGCAGGCACTCAATACCGTAAAACCGGGAGCTAAAATATATCAGTGCTCTACCGATAAGGAGGGCACAATGGGCGGCTCCTTTGAGGAATACACAATGAACGCTGCCGCTGCAGTAAATAAGGATGGTACCTGGGGAATAAATATTTTCAATAAAACCGATTCGGAAATTGCAGCGCCCTATGCTGCTATGCCTTATGCACCCCTACCTCAGGCGGCGCGTACCGTTACCGTAAACCTTGATATTAAGGGGCTTTACGGAACGGGTGCCAAAAGGTTTACTATGTATTCTTCAAACACAGCAGGCTCGTTTTGTGAGGAAATAGGTACGGTAACACTTGTTGACGGCAGGGGAACGGTAGAGGTTTTTCCGCTTGAATTGCTTTCCTTGCGTTCGGTAGACCGCATAGGACTCAATAATAAACCAAAAGCCATAAAGCAGGAGATTAAAAACCTTAATGTGGCTTATATCGGCAGTAACTATATGCTTTCATCGGGCAAGAAAACGCCGCTTGGTAACGCGCCGCAAATGGTTTATTATAATGATTATAAGGATTGCGGCATTAAATTCAGCATTAAGGATTTTGCTGCGCTTATCGGGGCTGAGTGCACGATATCGGGTAAAACGGTTACGGTATTTAACGAATCGGGCGCGATGATATTCACTGTAGGAGACAGGTCTGCACGGTATTCGGGTAATATTGAGGGCGCTATGCTTCTGCCCGAAAAGGTAAGCACGGTAAACGGCGAATACTTTTTTGAACTTACCGATACATCCGCGGGAAGTATAAGCGAAATATTCAAGATAAATTATATGCAGTACAAGTCAACCGGTTTAGCGGTTGTGGGAAAGACCGATGTTGTAAACCTCGGAAGATTTTCGGCTCTTTTTAATTGAAAATAATATACGGGAGTAGAATATGATGGCACCAAGCAAAAAAGTTTTTCGGTATCTTAGTGTGATAGTATGCTTATCTGCGGTATTATCGTACTTTAATATTGCATTATCGGCTGAAACCGCAAATACCGACAGTGCCGTTATATATAGCAACCGCACCTCATACAGTGAGTATTTATCAAATTATTCCGATAAGACGTCGGCGGAAAAATCTGCAAAAGCCGATCTTTCAGCGGCAGCAGGAACGGGAGAATATACTTATAGGAATCGGGAAAACTCAGAATTTGGTTTGATTTTTGGGGAATCGGCAAACACCTTACAAATACCCGTTGTTGCAGAAAGCGAGGGTTTGTACGAGTTGGAGCTTACATATTTCCCGCTTGGCAGTTCCTTATCGGAAATAGAAATTTCGTTAATGATAAACGGCGAGCTGCCGTTTACCGAGGCGGGTTATTGCAGACTTTCAAGAACCTTTTCCGATACGGATATAAAGACGGATGAAGACGGTCACGATATAAGCCCGAACACTGAAATTAAAGCGCGTTGGATAACAGATAGACCATCGGATACCTCGGGTATAAACGGGAATTATCTCTTTTATTTGCACAGCGGCACAAATGTATTGACTATTTCGGTAGTTGAGGCTTCGTTTCTTATAAGCGATGTATCATTTGTACCAAAAGAAAAGACAGCGGTTTCCTATGAAGAATATAAGGAAAATGCAGTCGGCGTGGGTCGGGCATCCAAGGGCTTTAGCCAAAAATTTCAGGCTGAGAGCTTGCTTGAAAAATCCTCATCTGCAATTACGTCCACCGCCGAAAGATCAAGTATTTTTTTAGAGCCCTTTGATTACCGTTGCTCTCGCATAAATGTGCTTGACGGATCCCGCTGGATAAATCCGGGTGATTGGGTTTCATGGGAAATTGAGGTTGAGGAAGACGGATATTATAATTTAGGCTTTAAGTACAGACAGAACTTTCTTAACGGGCTTTATTCTTCAAGGGACATTTTAATAGACGGTGAAATACCGTTTAAAGAGCTGGAAGCGGTACACTTTAATTATACAACACAATGGGCTATGAAAGTTTTGGGTGACGATAAGCCATATGCTATTTATCTGACGGGCGGAAAGCATATTCTTACCTTAAAAAATGTTTTGGGCAATTTTGCGAAAACGCTTAACGTTATGGAAGACTGCGTTAATAAAATGAACGCACTTTATCTTGACATTATAGAAATAACCGGCAGCGATCCCGATACTAATCGCGACTATTATTTGGATGAGGTTATTCCCGATATTTCGGAAAGATTTACCGGAATATCCGAAAAGCTCTTCGCTGAGGTTACCCGACTTTCCGAAAAAACAAAAGCCAAGGGTTCGGAAACGGCGGTTTTGGAGGATATAGCATATCAGCTTGAAAGCTATTCCGAAAACATTGACAGCCTTACAAATAACAACCGAATATCGGCATTCAGCACAAATATTACAACACTGAGCTCTAAAATCGAAACGCTCGGCAAGCAGGGGCTTGATTTAGATTATATAGCCGTTGTTTCTGCGGGGGACGAAATGCCAAAATGCAATCCTTCCTTTTTTGAAAAGCTATTGGGGAATATCCGTTTGTTTTTAACCTCCTTTTCGGAGCGATATTCCGCGGACGATAAGGAAGAACTCAGAATTTGGGTTTCGGGCGGTCAGGAACAGCTTGAAATCATAAGAGCATTAGCAAGAGAAAGGTTTACGGCTGAAACGGGTATACCCGTTTCAGTGGAGCTGGTATCAGGCAGTCTGCAGCAGGCGGCGCTTGCGGGTAATAACCCGGATGTCGCGCTTAATGTTGAGGCAGGCGTACCGGTGAATTTTGCCCTCAGAGGCGCACTTACGGATATTTCAGTGCTTGATGGCTTTAAAGAAACAGAGGAGCAGTACAGAAAGGGCAGCTTTGTTCCGTATACAATCAACGGTGGTGTTTACGGCATACCCTCTACAGAATCGTTTCAAATGCTGTTTGTAAGGAATGATATTTTTGCGCAAATGGGCTTGAATGTGCCGAAAACATGGGATGAGCTTTTAGATCTTGCGCCTGTATTGCAGAGAAAAAATATGCATGTAGGCATGGGGGTCACTTTTGCGGATTTGGTGTTCCAATTTGGCGGGAAATACTATAATGACGACTTGACTGATGTTTGCTTTAATGATAATGCGGATGTGGAAGCTTTTAAATTCTTAACAAGTATGTTTACCGATTACGGTTTTCCGCTGACCTATGACTTTTTAACAAGGTTTCGCACAGGCGAAATTCCCATAGGTATAGCGCCCTATTCAATGTATAATTCTGTAAGCTACTCTGCACCTGAAATTAAGGGACTCTGGGCGATGTATACACTGCCGGGAAAAACAACGGAAAACGGCAGCATAAATAACACCGGCGTAGCTACTCCTCTTACGGCTTCAATAATGTTTAAGAACACAAAGCACGCAGAAAAAGCATGGAATTTTCTTAAATGGTGGGCGGACAGCTCTATTCAGACGGCATATGCCTTAAAACTGGAATCCGTAATGGGGGTTTCCGCGCGGTACAATACGGCGAATATGATTACAATGGATGAGTTGCCGTGGACGCAGGGCGAACGCAGCATTTTGAAGACTCAAATATCGAGGTTAGAAACTCTTCCTATATTACCGGGCACATATTATGTTGAAAGGTGCTACAACAACGCGTACAGAGCGGTAGTAAACCACGGGAAAAACCCGCGTGAAATGCTTAATAAATGGTCGGCACAGATAACCGAGGAGCTTGCAAGAAAGCAAAAAGAATTTGACACAAACAATAAATAAGCGGTGGATGAAAATGAGGATAAAAAGTGAATACGGTCTTCGGTATCAGTTGAAAAAATCAACGGTTTCTTATATGCTGATTGCGCCTTTTATGATAGCATTTATAATATTTATTGTAGTGCCTGTTTTTGCGGCTATTATACTCAGCTTTACGGATTTTAATATGCTCCAAATTCCGCATTGGGTGGGGTTTGATAATTATAAACGACTTTTTATGTCCGATACGGTTTTCCTTACGGCTGCTAAAAACACACTTCTTTTAGCGCTTATTACCGGTCCGCTTTCCTACATACTCTGCTTTGCCTTTGCGTGGCTTATAAACGAGCTGCCGCAAAAGCTCAGCGCGGTTATGACGGTAGTACTTTACGCGCCGTCTATCAGCGGGCAGACCTTTGTTATTTGGGCGTGGATATTAAGCGGAGACCGCTACGGTCTTGTGAACGGATTTATGATGCGCCTCGGACTTATAAATGAGCCGATACAGTGGCTTACGGATACCGATTATATGCTTGCCGCCACTATTGCGGTGCAGCTATGGCTATCGCTCGGCACAAGCTTTCTGGCACATATAGCAGGGCTTAAAAATGTTGATACAACTCTTTATGAGGCTGCCGCTATTGATGGTGTTAAAAACCGTATTCAGGAGGTACTTTATATTACGTTGCCCTCAATGAAACCGCAGCTTTTGTTTGCAGCTGTGCAGCAAATATCCGCTTCGTTCGGCGTGGGCGCGGTTCAGATAGCCTTAACCGGAAATCCGTCAACCGATTATGCCACACATACGATTATTGCCCATATTGCGGACTACAGCAACACCCGTTTTGAAATGGGTTATGCAAGCGCTATGTCAACGATTTTACTTCTTATTATGCTCGGCGTTAACCGTGTGATAAATAAGGTGTTAAAATCGGACTGAGCTTTATCTCCCGAAAGGAATTGATAATTATATGAAGAGGATAAGACAAAAAAGGCCGAACCGTTCGATCGGCGGCAATATTGCGGTCGGATTGATTCTTGCCTTAGTTGGCGCCTTTATGTTTATTCCTATGTGGTACAGTATTGTAAACGCTTTCAAGCCGCCTGAGGAAATATTTTTGTTCCCGCCTAAGCTGTATGTCGTAAATCCCACGCTTATAAACTTCGGCAACCTGTCGTTACAGCTTTCAAATCTTTGGGTTCCGTTCGGACGATATATTTTCAACAGCGTGTTTGTAAGTGTTGTTTCAACCGTTATAAGTGTTATTTTCGGGGCAATGGCGGCATATGCGTTTGCAAAGCATGACTTTGTGGGGAAAAGATTTTTTTGGTCGCTTATAATGATTACGCTCCTTTTTACAGGCGGTGTTGCGGATCTGCCTACATATATTGTAAAGTCGCTTTTAAATCTTGTGGATACGATATGGGTGTTTATTCTCCCGGCGGTTGCGGTTCCTCTTTATATGTTTTTGCTCAAACAATTTATGGGGCAGATACCGGATGTTCTTTTAGAAGCGGCAAGGATAGACGGTGCGGGCGAGCTGAGAATTTTTTTCAGTCTTATAATTCCGAATATTAAGTCGGCATGGATGACTGTTGCCGTCCTTATGTTTCAAAGCACATGGTCCATGCAATCCGACGGTCTTGTGTTCAAAGAGGAATTAAAGCTGCTGCCTACGGTTTTAACGCAGCTTGGCACAAGCGGAATTTCCATGCAGGGCGTTGCGGCGGCATCTTCTATGCTAATGCTTATACCTCCTGTTCTGGCTTTTATTTTCACACAAAGCCGTATGATGCAAACAATGGCACACTCGGGTATAAAGGATTAAGATTGCTTATGTTGATTAAAAAATTATGCTGCGCGGCAGCTTCGGCGGTTTTGGTGCTTTCCTGCACATCGGCGGTTTCCGCCGCGCCGTACCGTTCCTATAATTATACGACCGAAAAAGAAGAAACGGCGTCGCCCGATATATATGCAGTTAAAAAGGTGATATACGGCTCACTGCTCGAATGCGGCAGCTTTACAGAAGCTCAGGATATGTTTATCGACGCCGAAAACAGACTGTATTTACTTGATTCCGGAAATTCAAGAATACTGATTTTTGACAGTGATTATAAATATGTAAAAGAGCTTAAAGAGTTCGATTATAACGGTGAAATTTTAACCATAGCCGGCGGAGCGGAGGGGCTTTTTTTCAGAGACGGCACGGGAGAGCTTTTTATAGCCGATACCAATAACAACCGAATAATTGTATCTGACCTTAACGGTAAGGTAAATGAGGTATTGCAGAAGCCGAAATCGGCATTGCTTGATGAAGCAACTGAGTATAAACCGTCAAAAATAATAGTCGATAACAACGGCAACAGGTATATTATTTCAAAGAACATAAATACGGGCGCCGTTATGACATCTGCTGATAATTCCTTTATGGGCTTTTACGGCACAAATAAGGTGAAAGAAACGGCGCTTATAAAAATTGAGCGGCTTTGGAAAAGAATTTTAAGCGGAGGGGAAAGTGGCTACAGCTTTCAGCCTATTGCGATAAACAATCTTTTTTGGGGCTCGGATCGCTTTGTTTACAGCGTTTCAACAAGAAACAAATACCTTATAAGCGAGATCGGGAAGCTAAATGCTTTGGGTAATAATGTCTTGACGCAGAACGAATTTGCAGACATTTCCGATAACGATAAGGTTGAGCTTTTCGATATAGCTGTAGACTCCGATGGTTTTTTCTCTGCGCTTGACAGATATAACGGGAAAATATATACATACGATACCGACGGTAATCTTATCGGCGCTTTCGGCGGTTTGGGAGAGCAGGCGGGACTTTTTAAAATCCCCACGGCTGTTTCATATAACGGCCGCGGAGAGTTGGCGGTACTGGATTCAGAAAAAGATACTGTAACCGTATTTTCTCCCACGGATTATGCTCAAAAGGTTTTTGCGGCATTGAGACTTTTCAAGGACGGCAAATATGTTGAATCTGAAAAATATCTCGGCGAGGCAATAAAGATAAATCCGAATTTTAATTTACTGTATTCGGGACTCGGCAAGGCGGATTATATGCTTGGGAATTACGAAAAATCCAAAGCAGAGTTCAAACTCGGAAACAACAGGGAGGAGTATTCCGAGGCAAAGCAGGCAGGGCGGGAAAAAAAAATAAACCGCAATTTTGTTATAGTGGCGTTCGCCGTAGTTGCGGGATTTACGGCGCTTGTATTTTTTGATAAGGTAATTGCTTTTGTTCGGTTTTTGTGCAAGAAGATCTTCGGGAGGAAAAACAGGTGAAGAGAAGCGGTTTTGATACTATGAGCAAATGGGCTTACCCGTGGTATATAATCATACATCCGTTCGACGGGTTTCAGGAAATGCGCCTAAACAGGAAAGGCTCGGTTAAAAACATAATTATAATTTTGATAGCATTTTTCTTTTCACAGGCGTATTATAAGCTTTCCACTGACTTTGATTTCAATAAATTTGATAAGAGCCGCGTGAATATCGTCATGCTGCTGTTTACAACCGTTGTTCTGTTCTTTGTTGTTGCGGTTGCCAACTGGTGCTTTTGCACCCTACTTGACGGTAAGGGAACATTTAAGGATATTTGTACCGTTTTTGCGTATTCGCTGATTCCATACATAATTACTACAGTTGCCGTAACATTTTTTACCGGGATATTATCATTAAACGAAGGCGCGTTTTTACAGTATGCGTTGACCCTGTCGTTTTTGTGGAGCTTTTTTATAGCGTTTGCGGGTCTGCGGGCGGTGCATGAGTATTCGGCTAAAAAGGTAGTGGGCTCTGTTATTTTAACTATGCTCGGTATACTTATTATACTATTTATCGCATTTCTTTTTATAATGGTTATTCAACAGCTTTTCATATTTATCAGCACGATATGGATTGAACTGACAAGGAGATGATCGGGCGGTGAACCTTAAAAAACATAAAGGCAAAATATTAGTTTCCGTTAAAATCGCGGTCTCGCTTGTTATTGTTTTATCAATTTTAATATCACTTGTTAAAATAAGGCAAAACGATAAAAGGCTTGCGGCAGAGGAGAGTAAGCCGCAGGAGGAATTTTCTATGGAACTGCCCGATACCGATTTGGGCGAAGAGGGCTTTAAAATTGCGGCAAGCAATAAAAAATACTCCTTGCTTGCCAATATACCTACTGGAGAAATAGCGATAAGTGATAATTTAAGCGGCGATATATGGTACAGCAACCCGCAGGACAGAAAAGAAGACAAATCGGCTGTAATGGCTACGCGGTCTTCCTCGCAGCTTGTTGTGAAATTTACGGATATGGAATCGGGCAACGATCTTACGGTTGACAGTTATATGGGTTCTGTTTTAAGAAAGGGTCTTGATTTTAAGCTGACAAAAAACGGAATTAAGTTTATTTATCGCTATCCCAACCACGGAATAGTTATTCCTATTGAATATACGCTGTTTGAAGACGGCTTTGAGGCGAAGATAATTGCGGATGAGATTGAGGAGCATGACGGCGAAGAATATAAAATTATAAGTATTTCCCTTTTGCCGTTTTTCGCGGCGGGAGGCGTAAATGACAGCGGTTATATGTTCGTTCCCGACGGCAGCGGTGCACTTATAAGCTATAATAACGGCAAGACAAATTGTGCCGAATATTCCGAGGCGATTTACGGCTCGGATATTCTTATAACCGACAGCAAGAGCTATGAAATCACCGAAAAGGTAAGAATGCCGGTATTCGGCAATAAAACGGGAAATCTCGGCTTTTTGGGTATAGTTACAAGCGGGGAAGCGTCGGGGCGTATCAATTCCGCAATAAGCGGGGTGACTACAGGATATAATCAGATATATCCGTCAATTGAATACCGCAATGTATTCATAACCGAAATTGAAAAGCACGGTTCTAAAAGACAGCTTAAGCAATATGGCTGTTGCAGTCTTGCGGGTACGGATTTTACGGTCAGGTATTATCCGTTAAAGGGGGATACCGCCGATTATTCCGGTATGGCCGGCTGCTATAGGAATTATTTAAAGGAAAAGGGTATGTTAAGTGGGAAGCAGGGCGGTAAAAATGCTTTGGCTTTGGAAATATACGGCGCAATAAGAACCGAAAAAAACATTGTCGGTGTTAAGCGCGATGTCGTAACGCCTCTCAGCGATTACGGTCAGGTATATAATCTTTGCAAATTACTGTTAAATGACGGTGTAACAAACTTTGAATTGCTTTATAAAGGTTGGAATGAGGGCGGCTTAAAAGCTCCGACTGCCGTTTCGGTAGCGCCTGAGAAAAAATTAGGCGGTAAAAAGAAATTATCAAAGCTTCTTGATTTTGCAGATAAGAATAACATAAGGCTTTATCTTGATTGCGACCTCACGGGACTTTATAAAAACGGGAACGGTTTCAGTCATGTATCGGATGCAGCAAAGTTATTGACCCAAGACCCCGCAAGGCTTTTTGAGTTTAAATATGCCTCCTCCGATGTAAATACGGAAATATCGCGTTACCTGATAAAGCCCTCACTTTTTGAAAAATCTGCGGAAAAGCTCTCAAAAAGCGCGGAAAAGTTTGGCGTTAAAGGTATTGCCGATACAGGCTTTGCCGAGGCACTTTACTCCGATTACTCAAAAAAAGAGCTGTCGCTCAGATACAGAACGCAAACATTAACGGAAAAAGCACTTAATATTTTTAAAAGCAAGGTTAAAAATGTTGCGGTTACTGGCGGCAATGTGTATGCCGTTTCGGATGCCGACGCCGTTTTCGATATACCGACCGACTCAAGCGGCTTTGATATTGCGGATAAAACCGTCCCGTTTTATTCAATGGTGCTGCATGGGTATACCGAGCTTGCAACAGAGGCGGTCAATTCATCAGAAGACCCCGAAATCGCAAGGCTTAAAGCAATTGAGACGGGTTGTTTACCGAAATATACCTTTATTTACGGCGATACTTCCGTACTTATAGGCACAGAGTACAGCAACCTGTTTAATGTGCAGATAGAGGATTGGTACGAAACGGTGGTTGCGAATTATAAGCGTGATAAGGAGCTGTACGGCAGAATAGGCGGGCTTGAAATAAGAAAACATACCGAAATACAGGAAAATGTATACTCTACGGAATATGAAGACGGCACCGTTGTTTTGGTGAATTACGGCGATAAATCGGTTAATGTGAACGGCACTTTGATTTCCGCTTTGGGCTATGCCGTTAATTAGCGTGGAGGCAGGCATATGAAATTCAATATTTTTAAAAAGAAAAAGCTCGGGCTTCTCGAAAAAGAGGGCATAACGGGCGCTATGTTTATGCTGCCGTGGCTTATAGGCTTTGTTGTATTTTTTGCAATACCCATGGTAACCTCGCTTATATATTCGTTTAATAAAGTATCTTTCGGCGACGAGGGACTGCTCCTTGAATATGTGGGGTTTGATAATTACAGAAAGCTGTTTACATCCGACAAAAAGTTTTGGGAGGCTTTCCTGTCGGTTACAGGCACATTGCTTTATGAAGTACCGGTAGTGGTTTTATTCAGCATATTTGTGGCTCTTTTGCTTAATATGAACATTCCGGGAAGACTCTTTTTCCGATCGGTATTCTTTTTGCCGGTGGTTTTTATGGGGGATGTTATATATAAAATAATTTCAGTTTCGGGCGTATCGCCGTCGGTTGCTGCTGACGGAAATTCACTTATGAATTTTGACTTCGGCGCTCAGGGAATATTTACCGAAATGCTGTCCGCGCTCGGGTTGGGAGAGGAATTTTTAACGACATTTTCAAACATAATCAACAATATTTTTGAAATATCGTGGAAGTCGTCTATACAGATTATTTTGTATTTAACGGGACTTCATTCAATACCGACATCCTATTACGAGGTGTGTATGATAGAGGGAGCCACAAAATGGGAGGCCTTTTGGAAAGTGACATTTCCTATGCTGTCTCCCGTGACGCTGCTTTGCCTGGTTTATTCCATTATAGATACCTTTACGGATTCAAACTCAAAAATGATAGTTCTGATAAATAATACGGTCAGAACCTTTATGCACGAATCCTTGTCAATTTCATGGTGCTATTTTATATTTGTATTCATCTTTACCGGAGCGGTATTGGCAATAGTTTCACGTTGGGTCAAATGTATGGATTAGACTGTGCGGAACGGAGAAAGAAAATGTTAAAAGAAATCAACCCTAAATTCAATCGCAGCGTCAAGGCTCGCAAAATAGGAGAAAAGGGCTTAGGCACGCTTTTTCTTATTTTTGTCATGGTGCTTTTAGTGGGTCTCGGCTTTGTGGTTATGTATCCTGTTTTTACAACTCTCAGCCTTGCTTTCAGACCCGCTCGGGAAATGTTTGATGAGACCGTTATCTGGATACCGAAAGAGCCTACGCTCAACAATTTTTTAAGAGCGGCAGAGGATCTTGATTATTTCCGTTTGGTTTTTAAAACCGTTGCGGTATCGCTCGTATGCACATTGTTTTCAATAATATCCTGCTCGATGGCAGCCTACAGCCTTTCAAGGTTTAATTATAAGTATAAAAACATATTATTTTTGTTGGTGGTCTTTACAATTGTCGTGCCCCCGCAAACGGCTCAAATACCTATGTTTGTGAGCTTCAGAAATTTTAATTTTTTCGGAGTTGGTAAGCTGGTGGGGTTAATTACCGGAAAGGATATGACGGTAAATCTGATAAATACCCAATGGTCGTTGATTATGCCGTCCGTTTTTGCCGCGGGCTTGCAGGCAGGACTTTTTATTTTCATTTTCAGGCAATTTTTTCTCGGTATGCCTAAGGGCTTGGAGGAGGCTGCAAAGGTTGACGGCTGCAATGCCGTGAAAACATTTATCAGAATTATCGTACCGAACAGTATACCTGTTTTTGTGGTTGTGTTTTTGCTGAGTATGGTGCAGTATTGGAACGATACTACAGTGACGGGCGTTTATCTGTTTTCCGATAAATCTTATTTGCTAATGCACAAGCTTTCAAATATAGTAAGCACCACTATGACAACCTCATACGAATACGGCGAAGCCGAGGTGCTTTTCGGTGCTATGGCTGTTATTGTAATTATACCGCCGATCATCCTTTATGCATTGTGTCAAACGCAGTTCTCCGAGTTTTTGGATCGCTCCGGAATTAAGGGATAGGCAAACGCAGATATTTATTCACGAAAAGTGTAATTTTTAAACCAAACTATAATAATTATACTTTTAAATTTTTTACATATTTGATATAATTATTTTGCAAAATGTATATTCAGGAGGAACACTGTTATGAAAAGCAAAAGAATTTTCTCTGTAATTATTTGCGTCCTGCTTGTTATAAGCACTGCGGCATGCAAGAAAAAAGGGGAAACATTTTCAAGCTCGGATTATGAGTACATAACTTCCGAGTACAATGTTACTGAGGTTGTTGACGGTGAAGACGGTAACAGTCAGGCAGACAGTAAATCCGGCAATGCCGATAAGAACAATTCGGGCTCGGGCAGCTCTGTATATAATCCCAACCGTGTGCAGCCTGCGGGCAGCAAGGGCTCTATCGATGAATCAAAGTTTAAGGGTAAGCACTTAAAGCTTATGATCAAATTTGACCCCAAAAGCGATGAGGATATTGTTAAGGGTTATATGGAAGGTCTTAACTCATGGATGAAAAAATATAACTGTACATATGAGATAGTGGCAAGCGATCAGTATAACGAAAAGCTGAAAGCAAGCATTGCCGCAAAGGATGCTCCCGATTTGTTTTATCAGATAGAGACTTTCCCCGAAATCGTATCGCTCGGTTTGGTACAGCCCATTGAAAATTATATTCCGAAAAATCAAAAGTATTTAAGCGAGCAGTCCCTTAATGAGGGCACATGGGCGGGGCATATTTATGCGCTTTATGTTTCCGAGGGAGTGGGCAGGACCTATTTAAAATATAACCCAGACCTCTTTATAGAACGTGGAGTAAAATCGCCGCGTGAATACTTTGAGGAAAACAACTGGACATGGGATACTTTCCGCGAAGCCGCAAAAGCGATGACAGGAAACGGCGTTTACGGCGTTAATCCGAAGCAGTTTGCAATGTTCGGCGGTAAGGATATAGTAAATGTTGCCGAAAACGGCGACATTATATCCACCCTTAACAGCAAATGGAATACCGAATTTTTGCAGTGGATATATAAGCTCTATGCCGAGGATAAGGTTTTCGCTCCGGATTCAAACGCCAAGTATGCTATGTCCGCGGTTCAGCTCGACGCAGAACCGAAGTATGACTCCAAGGGCAGACCTACCTCATTTATGAAGCAGGACGGAACCAATTGGGAGGTTGTTCCTTTCCCGAAAAAGCCCGGAGATTCCTCTTATGTATCACATTCGCAGCAATTCTCATTTATGGTGCCGGTAGGCGCCAAAAATCCCGCTATGTCTACAAGCCTTGCACTTTCAATGTGCGCCGGATGGCAGAATTATGTGAATGATTACGCTAAAAAGTATTCTTCCTATGAAAAAAAGGTAAGAGAAGCCTGCAAGAACGCAACAACATTCTTATATTACCCCGATGTACACACATTTTTCCCATCCGGTTTTACCACATGGGATAACGATAAATTCTGCGATCTGCTTACAAGCCCGACGGCTACCGCCATGGCTGCAATCTTACCGATTCACCAGAAAGAATGCGCGGGTTATAACAGCAAATATTAAGCAAACATAAATTATTCGGGCGGCAGTCTTCGGCTGCCGCCCGAATAAATAATTAAACTAATGGATTTTTTGCGGCAAAAATGATATAATGGTTTCGGCGGTCAGTTTGCATTTCAAGGGGGCGCATAGGGTGTACAGTTTGATTATTGCCGATGATGAATCGAGAATACGCAGGGGTTTAAGCCATTCGATAAACTGGAATGAATTGGGTTTCAGTCTTGCCGCCTCATTTGAAGACGGCATCGAGGTGCTTGAGTATATTAAAACCAATCCTGTGGACGCAATTCTTTCCGATATCGTTATGTGTAATATAGGCGGATTGGAAATCGCAAAATATATTTACGAGAAGCGTCTACCCACAAAGGTTATGCTTATGAGTGGCTATCAGGATTTTAAATTTGCCCACGACGCTATAAGATTTCATGTTTTCGATTACCTGCTTAAACCTGTTGCGAACAAGGAACTGACAGAAAAATTCAGACTTTTAAAAGAAACATTGGATTTAAATAACGGCGTTTCCGTTACCACACAAGATGAAGAAAATGCTGAAATTACAGACTGTATATTTGATATGCAGACGGTAATGATCAAGAGAATGTGGTCGGGGCAGTATCCCGACAGTCGTATTGTCGGATTGATTTCTTCGGCAATGGGTCTCAAATTGTCGCCCGAGGAAAGTGCCGTTGTATTTATGTGCCAATGCACCGACGGTAACGGCGAGGTAAGGGAACTGATAAAGCGCCGCCGAAATGAATTGAGTGAAAACGGCTGCCTTGCGTGTGCAATAGATGAAGAGCATATTTTGTGTATGCTTTTTAATGTCAGACAGGTTGATGAGAATAAAAGGATACGCGGCGTTATGACGCTCCTGTCCGACGAAGAACATGGTTTCCTCTTTGTTAAAAAGAAACGCATATTATTGAAAACTGTCGATACAGAGCTTAAAATTGCGGAAACGGTTAAGCTTATAAGTGACTCGGTTCTGTTTTTACAGAGTCTTGATAAATTTGAGACCTCTCACAGCTGTTCTCTGAAATTTCCGGATAGTACAGACGGTGATTTAAAAGTGCCGATTTTAAAATTGATAATAGATGTTTTCGGCACAAGGATATATCCCGTAAAAATATCGGAAGAAATAATTCAGCTGCTGTTTGAGGGCTTTAAACCGGAAGGTGATATGAATTTTCTGCTTAAATCGCTTTACGAAAAAATGCTCGCCGTTCAAAACGGACCGTTTGACGGCAACTGCGATTTTGCAATAGAAAAGGTAAGGCAGTATATAAAAAGTCATTTGCGCGAAGATATCAGCGTGGGCGCGCTTGCGGAAACGGTTCATTTAAATTCGGCTTATTTCGGCAGATACTTTAAGAAAGCGACTTTTATGACCGTCAAGCAGTATATTTATGAAAACCGAATGGAATTGGCTATTGAGCTGTTGGCTCAAAAAAAGTACACCGTGGTTGAAATTGCCGAAATGGTAGGTTATGATTTTAAATATTTTTTCCCGTTGTTTAAGAAGTATACCGGGTATACCCCAAAGGAATACCTTAAATATTTTATTGATTGAGCGTAGCTTATGAAGAAATTTGAAAACAGTAAATCAATTAAATTTAATCAGAATCTGATTATAAACTTTATTCTTGTGCTTTTACTGGTTTTTACGCCTATTGTAATGGCGCTGTGGATAAACGGGCGCAACTATTCGGCCGAAATCAAACGATATGAGTATAAGACTAATCTGGATACCGTTTATAAAACAAAGGCGGTGTTTGACAATGTACTCAGCGGCGTTAATGTCAGTATGCAAAAATACTGGAATGAGGATATAATTTTAGATTTCGTTACAAAGAAGAATTTTGATAAACAGGGCGTTGAGGGCAAACAGATATTCTCAATGCTGCGCGGTATGCTGCTTTCGGAGGAATATGTTACAAACATACAGCTATATTCAAAATCCAACGAAATGCTTATTGACTGCAATAACGGCTTTATAGGCAGATACGGCGACGCCAAGTTTTGGGGCGTTGCATTTGAATGGTTTAATACTATGGAGGCCTACAGTAACCATGCACTTGACATTATAGGGCAGAACGGAATTGTTTGGAAAGTCGAGCCGTATTTTATCGATAATGTCACAGTCGGTTACATAGCGTATGAAATTGACTTTAAATCATTGGCGCAATGGCTTATTTCAAAGGACGAGACTTTTTTTAAAAAAGACTTTTTTATTATAAACGATTACGGAGAAATTCTGTATTATAATGAAGAAAACAATCTTTACCGCAATGTGGTAGAAGGTATGGAATGCTCGCAGGCTATTTTATCCGTTGAAAGCAATTCGGTTACGCAAACAGAATTGAGAAACCGCAGGGTGCTGCTTTCACGCGCGGATTCCGATTGCGGCGACTGGATATATGCCATTGTTGACCATGCGGATGTTTCCGAAAAGATAATAAATAAAATCAACGGTGTTACAAGGGTAACCTTTTTTAGTGTATTCATTATTTGTGCAATTTCGGTGCTGCTCATAACAACAGTCACATATCTTCCGGTTATAAAAATAGTACACGCCTTTACAAAGCAGTCACCCGATGCGCTAAATCGGGTCAGGGATTCGCGAAAGATCGTATTCAATGAAACGGCGTATATAGTTAATTCAATGATGGATCTTTTTAGGAATAATAAGAATATGGAAGAGGATCTTGAAGAACGGATAAAGCTGCTCAACAGACTGCAGGCACAGGTGCTTCAGATTCAAACCGACCCGCATTTTCTTTATAACTCGCTCGATACGATAAAATGGGTATCTATAGATGAGTTCGGTAACGATAACAACACCGCGAAGATGATAGAACAGTTGTCTTCGCTTTATCGACAATATTTCAGGACGGATAATACCATCGTAACCGTACGGGAAGAAATCGAAATGCTTAATATGTATATGTCCATTATAGATGTTCGGTTTGAAAACCGTATTAAATTTACGGTATCCGTTCCTGAAGAGCTGATGGAAATACAATGTCTTAAAATGTGTTTGCAGCCAATAGTTGAAAACTCAATACAGCACGGGCTTCGTCCGTTGGGCTACAGAGGGGAAATTTCGGTTTCACTGAACATTATTAGAAACGATACATTGGAGTTCAGCGTAAGGGATACCGGCGTAGGGCTTTCTGCAGCGGACATTGTTTCAAAAAACGCCGAGCTTTCAAAAAGAAAAAATCAGAAGGATACTCATATAGGTCTTCTTAATGTTAATGAACGCATCAAGTTGCTTTACGGTGATGAATACGGGCTGAGAGTTGAGCGCGCCTCAGAAAGCGGCAAGGGTCTTGTGACCTATATAACTTTTCCGATTAAATGAACAGGCTTGCAGATCTGAAACGGAGGAATAAATATGGCTAAAAACAGAACGGATTGGATGATGAACGACAGGTTCGGAATGTTTATTCATTGGGGAATTTATTCAATTCCCGCTCAAGGCGAATGGTATCGCTCGGATAAGGAGGTTGCCGATGAAGAATATCGAAAATATATGTACGGGTTTGATCCGACAAGGTTTGATGCACGCGAGTGGGCAAGACTTGCAAAGCGTGCAGGTATGCGGTATGCGGTTTTAACCGCAAAGCATCATGACGGTTTTTGCCTGTTCGACAGTAAATATACCGATTTTAAAATAACAAACACGCCGTACGGCAAGGATATTGTCCGTGAATTTTTGGAAGCATTCCGCTCGGAGGGAATAAAAGTGGGCTTGTATTATTCTCTTCTGGATTGGGATCATCCCGATTTTCCGCATTACGGAGACGAAAATCACCCGATGCGGAATAACCTGCAATATAAGGATTATAAATATAATTTTGATAATTATATAACATATATGCACAATCAGGTCGAGGAGCTTTGCACAGGCTACGGTAAGCTTGATATGATTTGGTTTGACTTTTCTTATCCGGGTATGGAGGGTGAAAAGTGGGGCGCGACAAAGCTTGTAAGAATGGTGAAAAAGTATCAGCCCGACGCTTTGATGGATACCCGACTCGGAACCGGCGGAGACAGCTTCGGAACATTGGTGACCGAACATCCTACGGAATATGCCGGTGATTTTGCTTCGTGCGAGCAAATACTTCCGCCGGAACAAATACGCAATTACAAGGGCGATCCTGTTCCGTGGGAGGCTTGTATCACACTTAATAATCACTGGGGTTATCACAGATATGACCACGAATACAAAACACCCAAAACAATAATCAAAAGCCTGGTTGACTGTGTGAGCAAGGGCGGAAATCTGCTTTTGAATGTTAGCCCCAATGCTTACGGCGAAATACCGCGTGAGGCTGCAAATATTCTTGAAGAGGTGGGCGATTGGATGGCGGTAAACGGCGAAAGCATTTACGGGTGCGGAGCAAGCGATTTGCCGCGACCGGAGTGCGGAAGAATGACGCAAAACGGCAATATATACTATGTACACATTCTTGATGAATTTATAGGTCCTATAACCGTTAAGGGGTTGGATAAAAAAAGCGTTAAAAGCGCAGCTTTGCTTGAAAGCGGCGCTGAGGTGACCATGCTTAACCGTTGGGTGACGCTTAATTTCCCCGAATATCAATATATGAGTTTTGCTCCCGATGAATTTGGAACGGTGTCTATACCCGATAACAGGGATACCGTGATAAAAATTGTTATGCGCGACAAAGATTTAATATAAAATAAAATTCTTTGCCATCTCTGAAATTCCGGATAATATAATGAAAAAATACTTTTAACAACAGGAGTTTTGTATGCACAATTCTTTGTTTAACATTGCTGTGTCAGCTGACGACGGAACCATATCTTCAATAATTCTTAAAAACGACCCCTACAAAATGAACTGGTGCAGCGGTATAGCAGGTTGGGGCGAGATAAGGGTGTATGACGATTCTACAATTATTTCAGAAAACGGCGTACATACGGCAGTAACAAAACGGAACGGTTTGTGATGTTGGTAGCATAACCGCATAAATAAAGGCTCTTTGTCAATAGTTGGGGTAAAGAGTTAAAATGAGAAATTGCGTGCAAGCAGTTTGCTAATAGGCAGCTGCTTGTTCTTTGTTTTGTTGTATATGAGAGAATATATGTAAAATGCGGTTTGTATCTTTCGGAAAGTATATCTAAAACAATCTTGTTTTCGGCGTACAGGCGTCGATGTTCGCCATAATTACCGCAAAGGAAATGATAAAATTTTTCAGGATGTTGTTTTATAAAACACGATAAAGATAAATTAAGACACATAACCCGCAAAATTCAGACATTGTTATAATCCACAAAATATTGTAAAATATAATCGAAAGATGATACAGATTATGCAATGCTGTATATCTGGCTGTGCGAAATAAAATACGAAAGGGTTATGGTTTATGAAAAAAGCTTTTACCGGGTTTCTGAGTTGTTTCTTTGCACTATCTGTTATTTTCACATCGCTTGTTTTTGCGCCTGTTTCCGCAGAGGGCAGCGGCGGCGTAAAATTCGGGGTCATGAGCGACCTGCATTTTCATGACGGTACTACCGGAATAGATAGTAATATTTCTACCATGCTGAATTACTACAAGGAACAGAATGTTGACGCGATACTTGTTTTGGGTGATGTGGCGAACAGCGCTAAGGAAAGCCAGTTTGCCAAATTCACAACCGCGTGGAATGATGTCTTTACCGACAGCGAAACAGCGCCGCGGCGGCTTGTGCTTATGGGCAACCACGAATTTGAAAATGCCTATTATGAGCGGGAAACTGTGGCGGACGCGCAACAGAGGTATATGAACGCTTACGGATACGATACGCTTAATTTCAACGTTAAAGTGAACGGTTATCATTTTATAGGCATTAACAGCGAAAGCGCTGCAATTGACGGAAAATACACGGAGACCACCGTTTCCTGGCTTAAAACTCAGCTTGACGCGGCAGTTGAGGAAAATTCGAACGCACCTATATTTGTGGGCTGTCATCAGCCGATATTTGAAACGACCTACGGCAGCGGCCACGGCGCGGGTAATACAAAGCTTTTAAAGGAGCTGCTTAAGAATTATCCGCAGGTGGTATATTTCAGCGGTCATTCACACAGACCCTGCGAAAACGAACGCTGCATTTGGCAGGGAGAATTTACCTGTATAGACTGCACCTCAATGCAGTACGTTTCATTAGAGCCGGATGTAAACCCGAGCGACGCTTATCAGGCACAGGGCAGCCTTCTTGTGGATGTAGACGAAAGCGCGGGGAAAATAACCGTAAACCGTAAACGTATAAATAACGGCGTATCCCCGAAAACGGTAAAGGATGCAAAAGCGCCTTGGGTATTAAGCCTTCCGCTTAGTACAAAAAGCTTTGTATATACCGATGCGCGAATAAACGAAAGAACCGCCCCGGTATTTCCCGAAAATGCGGAAATAACCGTCAGCGGCATCAGCGCCGATTCTGCCGGAATAGCTTTTCCGTCGGCTGCTCACAGCGACTATGTTCACAGCTATAATGTAACCTTAACAAACAATAAAACAGGCAACTGCGATTTCAGCGAGACGTTTATAACCGATTATTATATTGACATAAACAATATGAAGCCGCAGCAAAGCTTTACGGTTTCGGGACTTTCGGTCAATACCGAATATACGGTTTCGGTTAAGGCGGCGGAGTCGTTCGGACTGGATAGCGAACCCTTAACGGCAAGCTTTACGACCGAGGCGTTTGATGAGGTTTTCTCGGGCTACACCGAGACATACAGCTACACTACTTCAAACGGCGAGCATCCGACCCTGTTTAACGAAACCGAGGGTGTTACATTTTCTTCTGAAAATGTCAAGGAGGATTATGATACTTACGTGGGTAAAAAGATTTTTGTGGCGCAAAGAATCGATGGGATGTTATCCGGCTCTTTACGGTATGATTTTACGGATAAATATGTAACGAGGTTTAATGCGGCGCTTTATTTAAATGATGCCCATGTTAATAACTATTCCTGCGATTATATTATAAAGCTTGAAGCGCTTACGGAGGGTTCGGATGTATTTACCGATGTGCCGCTTACAATAAACAGCAGGGAAACTGTAATCGGCAAAGAAGATTATTCAAGAGCTTTGGTTTCAAATGTTTCCGCATTCCCCGATAAAACTACGGCAATCCGCATTACATTGGCGCCCCATGCCGCAGATAATTTTGCCGCAGGCGGGGTATACTATACTCTCAGGCTTGACGAGATAAGCGCCGAGCTTGTTTCCGCTAAGGTTATGATTGATGAACTTGACACACTTAAAAAAACGTCTGAAAGCAGCAATGTAAAGACCCGCAGCGAACCCTTCGGTACAAACACGTATTCGGGAATTACCAAGGATGTGAATGACGCCGCAGGTGTTATACGTTACGCGGCGCAAAGCGGGAAGGAAATCACCTCGGTTTATATGGAAATGCTTATTATGGACGCATTTTTCAAGGATATAAAGGACAGTGTATCCTTAACCGCCGTTTCCGGAGATACGCTTACACCGCTTGCATTTGATTTTACTAAATGCAACATTGTAAACGATAACGGGGCGTATAGTGTTTACCGTTATAAGCTGCTTTGTAATAACCTGCCCCTCAATGCCGATGCGGTTATAATAACCCTTGACCCCAACGGTAAAAATTACATCAATTATACGGCTATAATCGATAAGGTCTATATCTTCAACGATGTATACACTACCGGTGACGCTAACGGTGACGGCGTATTAAATATATTGGATTTTGTATATTTGAAAAAGACCGTTGCGGAAGCGGCTGATAAGAAAATACCGGCATGCGACTTTAATCATGACGGTAAGCTTGACGGAAGCGATCTTATCAATATGCGTAAAAAGCTCTTAAAAACAGCATAATAAATATCCGAACAGGCTGCCGCCATCTACAACAGCGGCAGCCTGTTTTTGCTTAAAAAAGCAAAATCAGACAACGTTATTAGGTCAATGAATATATTAAAAACCTGCAATATGATAAAAAAATGGTGTTTTTAGACTAATATAAATAAATTGTGACACAAATATACTAAAAATAAAACCATTTAAAAAATTTAAAAAACGTGTATAATATAAATATAGAAAAATCTGATTCGGAAAGGAATTTCTTTATGAAAGCTCTGTTAAAATTGTTTATGGTTATTTTGTGTGTAATTTCGGTATTTGCCGTACCGTGTATTACCGCAAACGCCGAAGTCGGCGAATTTAAGGACACATTAGAGGATAATTACCCGCTTTGCTTTGAAAAATCGGATAAAATGCGTTACGAAAAGAACAAGGATACAGGCGAGACCTTTTACGAAAAGTATTCCGAAAACGGGGATGTCGGCGGAACGGAATATGTTGTTTACAAAATGGATGACGATATAATTTCGTTTAAGATAGACTGCATGCACGTAAACGGTCTGGGCGACGCCGATACCGATATAAGCGTTTTTGTTTCCGAAAACAACAGAGATTGGAAACAGGTTAAGATTAAAACCACACCGCAGACATTTGACGAAAACCTTTACATAAATGAGGAAATGGCGTATTGGATGATGTCTTCGGTTACCAACCGCGATAAAATAGAGCCGGGCTGTAAGTTCATAAAAATACAGATAAATCCTTTCACCGTAAAGGACAGCTGCGTTTGGAACACCGTGCTTAATACCGTAACGGTCAAATACGGCACAGAGGAATCACCCGAACCCGAAAAGAAAGAAAGCACGGATACCGACGGCACTTCATCAAGCAGCAGTACGCAGTCCGATACCGATAAACCGCAATCGGAAAGCGGTAAAAATACCGCTACCGTGCTTATTGTTGCGGGGTCTGCGGCAGTGGCGGCGGCAGCAGCCGTGTGTGCCGTGCTTATTGTGAAAAGCAAAAAGAAAAAATAAATTAAGGAGCGGAGCGCTGAATGCAGGTGCAGGGAAGGCAGTTTCATTTTGATAAGCTTTTTAAAGATAATACTGAGGGAACGGCGGTTAATTTTTCCGGCATAACGCTTTACCAGCTCGGGGATCTGAGCTGTCTTTCGGGTTATCAGGTCCCGCTGCATAAGCAGTGGTGTCACGAAATAAGCTATGTTATAAGCGGCGAGGGGCTTTTTACAACAAATAACGAAACCGAGCTTTTAATGGAGGGCTACGTTCATTTTTCACCCGCAGGCTCTATGCACGCAATTCAGACCACCGGTTCCGACCTGCGGTACGGCTATATCGGCTTTGATTTTGACAGCACCACGCATGACGCGGATATAGTGGCGCTAAAAAGATTTTATGAAAGCACAAAGGTTTTTTCCGCAGGAAACTGCCGTGAGCTTTTAGCGCCGCTTACCAAAAATCTTGATGAGATATATAACAGGGGCGAATTTTATAATTCTATGGTGGCGGCATATATCAAGCAGATGCTTATAACGGTTTATCGCGCCTTTACGCAAACCAAAACGGCTACTTATTTCGATGTTATAAACCCCGATTCATCCTCGCGCGCCTTTTCAACATCGGCGAACTACATTGCGGAGCATATTTACGAAAAAATAAAAATCGGGCAGATGTGCGAGGAGTTGGGCTACACGCCATCATACATATCCAATACGTTCAAAAAGGCGACCGGGCTTACCGTGCAGAAATATATAAATAATCTTAAAATGCAAAAGGCAATAGAAATGATGCAGTACGGTAAAATAAGCGAGACAAAGGCGGCGTTGAAGCTCGGTTATTCCGATCTTCAGACCTTCAATAAGGCGTTCAGGCGTACAATGGGCTGTTCTCCCGTTACATTTATTAACGAACAGGCACAAGAACCTCAGTCGGGTGGGAAGTAGCGCTATGAAAAAGAAAAAAGCATTTTTAAAAGCGCTTTCGGTTTTGCTGGCGGTTATTACCGTAGGTACGGCGCTTTATTCACACGGTGCGGCGGCAGAGGGCAAAGAGGGGGAAACACTTTTTGCGGAAGGCTCGTATTACCGATATATGCTGAAAAACGAAAATACGGATTATGCCGACGGCGATTGCCGCGGCGTTCTTTCCGCGGCGGTAAACGCCGAGACCGTAACACTCGGCGAAAAAACGGGTCTTGCGGTTTCCGAGGGCGGATATGCGGAATACACGCTTGATGTTCCGAAAACCGCGCTTTATTATATATTGCTTAAATATTCCTACCTTACCGATACCTCTAAGGTGAACGAGCTTGCGTTTTCGTTTGAGCTCAACGGCGAAAAGCCCTTTGAGGAGGCAAACTCCTGCACACTCAGGAGAGTATGGGAAAACGACGG
The DNA here is from genome assembly GCA_934486705.1 of uncultured Eubacteriales bacterium. GTDB lineage: Bacteria > Bacillota > Clostridia > Oscillospirales > Acutalibacteraceae > UBA737. The sequence continues at coordinate 20,981 of CAKSQS010000007.1, read as the reverse complement.
CGATATGAAAACCGACGGACTCGGAAACGACCTGATACAAAAGCAAAAGCAGGTTGCGGTATGGCAGGAGTGCGGAATAACCGATTATTCGGGATACAGCACTTCACCGTTTATTATAAAGCTTGAAAGCGGCAAAAATTTATTGCGCTTTAACGCGCTTTCGGACGGTATAATTTTCGGCGATCTGCGCCTTTTGCCGCCGCAAGATCTTAAAAATAAAAATGATGCGATAAAAAATTACGAGGAACAGGGAAAGGAAATAATAAAGGACGGTACGTTTATTTACATAGAGGCGGAGAACGCGGCTTATAAATCGGACAGAACGCTCTACCCGGTTTACGACCGTTCAAATTCCGCAACCAGCCCGAACAGCCCTTATGCCTTGAAACGAAATATAATCGGCGGCGCGAGCTGGTCAAAGCCGGGGATGTATATAACCTACACGGTAAACGCCCCGCAGGAGGGACTTTATTTCCTTACCCTTAAATACAGGCAAAATACCGAGATAGGTATGTCTGTGCTGCGAAATATTTATATTAACGGCGAAATTCCATATAAAGAGCTTTCGTCGGTGAGTTTTTCCTATTCTTCGGGGTGGAAGAATAAAACGGTTGCCGATAAAAACGGCAGCGCCTGCTTAATACCGCTTAAAAAAGGCAAAAATACCGTAAGCCTTGAAGTTACGGCGGAAGGCTTTGCCGAAGCGCTCAGCCGTGTGGACGCGGTAAGCCGCGAAATGAACAGCCTTTACAGAAGAATAATAATGATTACAAGCACAAGCCCCGATTTGTACAGAGACTATTATCTTGAACGTGAAATACCCGATATAGGGGAGAGGTTTTCCGCTCTTTCCACGGCTTTGGCAAGCTCGGCGGAAATGTACGAAAAGGCAAACGGCGGTAAAACAGGCGGCTCTTCGGGGCTTAAGCGCGCGGCGGAGCAGCTGGGCGAGTTTGCAAAAAAGCCGTCGGAAATTCCGGCGCGGCTTTCCTCATTCAGAAGTAATATATCGCTGCTTTCTGATTTTGCGGTCTCCGCAAAAAATCAGCCTATGGAGCTTGATTACCTTATATTTCACGGAGAGGGCTATCGACTGCCGTCGGCTAAGGGGAATTTCATAAGCAACGCGGTATTTTCTTTTAAAAGGTTTATTTCCGCATTTTCCGATGATTACGACTCAATGAGCGAGTATGACGAGGCAGAAGCGGTTAACGTATGGCTGAACGACGGACGCGACCAGGCGCAGATACTTAAAAATCTTATATCGGATTTTACCGAAGAAACCAAAATACCCGTAAACGTTAATTTAGTGCAGGGCGGGCTTACGGAATCGGCGCTCACGGGGAATAACCCCGATGTGGCGGTAGGCGTATCACGCGGGCAGCCGATAAATCTTGCAAGCCGCAATGCGCTTGAAGACCTTAAAGGATATAAAGGCTTTGACGAAACGGCGAAACGCTTTACGGACGATGCGCTTGTGCCCTACACCCGAAAAAACGGAGTGTATGCGCTGCCGCTTACGCAGGTATATCTTGTAATGTTTGTGCGGACGGACATACTGAACGAGCTTAAAATATCAGTACCGCAAACCTGGACCGAGCTGCTTGACGCAACCGCAAGGCTGCAGCGTAATAATATGACCGTGGGGCTGCCGTATACGGCTGTTACGGCGTCGGGCGCGGTGGATTTAGGGCTTGGCGCAAAGGATTTGTTCCCCACGCTTTTAATGCAGTGCGGCGGCAGCTTTTACAATAAAGCGCTTACCGGCGCAGCCCTTTCCGACAGCGCGGCACTGAACGCCTTTGAATTGTGGACGAAGTTTTACACGCAGTACAGCTTTGAATTGAGCTATGATTTCAATACGCGGTTCAGAACGGGCGAAATGCCCATTGCCGTAGCGTCCTACGGTATGTACGGCACGCTTATGAGCGCAGCCCCCGAAATACGCGGGCTTTGGAAAATGGAGCTTATGCCGGGAATAGAGAAAAACGGCGGGATTGACCGCTCGGGCGGAGCTTCGGGCACGGCGGTTGTAATGTTTAAAAACGCGCGCAATAAGGAAAACTGCTGGCGCTTTATTCAGTGGCTTACCTCTGCCGACGTTCAGACCGATTACGGCACGGCCGCAGAAAACCTTTTGGGTGCGGCGGCAAGGCACGCAACGGCTAATCTTGAAGCGTTCGGCAACCTTAACTGGACTCGCGCGGAGCTTGAAATATTAAACGGGCAGCGGGCGTGCGTTAAGGAAATTCCCGAAATACCCGGCGGATATTATACCTCGCGGTGTATAGATAACGCTTTCAGAGAGGTGCTGTATCAGCACGGTAACACAAGGGTTGCTTTAGAAAATGCAAACGCCGCAATTGATAGGGAAATAAAAAGAAAAATAACGGAGCTTGGCGGGTGAAATTTGTGAAACGGAAAGAATACGGGCTTGCGTCCCGTCTTAAAAAGAGCGCGGTGAGCTATGCTATGATGGCTCCGTATATGATCGTATTCATTTTACTTACGGTAATTCCGGTTATTGCGGCAATTTGCCTTTCGTTCACCTATTTCAATATGCTTGAACCGCCGAAATTTACGGGTTTTTTAAATTACGAAAGGCTGTTTTTAGATGACGAGATTTTCCCGCAGGTTTTAAAAAACACGCTTGTTTTCGCAATTATAACAGGGCCTATCAGCTATCTTATTTCATTTGTTTCGGCGTGGCTGATAAATGAAATGGGCAGAGCCGTCAGAACGATTATGACCTTTTGCTTTTACGCGCCGGCGCTTTGCGGAAATCTTTACGCCATATGGGCTATGATACTTTCGGGCGACCAATACGGCATAGCCAACAGCGTGCTTATGCAGCTTGGCGTAATTTCCGAGCCGCAGCAGTGGCTGAGCGACCCAAAAACAATGCTCGGCGCGCTTATAACGGTTCAGCTTTGGGCAAGTTTCGGCGTGGGCTTTCTTACTTTCATAGCCGGTTTTCAGAGTATGGATAAAAGCCTTGCGGAGGCAGGCGGAATAGACGGTATAAAAAACCGCTGGCAGGAGCTTTGGTATATTACGCTGCCCTCAATGGCGCCGCAGCTGCTTTTCAGCGCGGTAATGCAGATAGCGGCATGCTTTGGCGTGGGCGCGCTTGTGCAGTCGCTTGCGGGCTTTCCCACAACGCAATACAGCGCAGATACGCTGCTTACATATATGCTTGATGTGGGAACGGTACGTTTTGAAATGGGCTATGCGTCGGCTATTGCGGTGTTTCTGTTTGTTATGATGATGTTTACAAATTTTGTGGTATCGCATATTATCCGACGTATAGGTCGGTAACGGGGGAGTGAAAGCATTCAGTGAAAAAGCGTTTTCATAAACGGCTTAACCGTTCATTCGGCGGAACGGCGGTTATATTCATCTTTCTTTTCGCCGGCGCGTTATTTATGCTTTTGCCTACGGTTTATGCGGTGAGCGCGGCGTTTAAGCCGCTTGACGAAATATATATTTTCCCGCCGCGCCTGTTTGTAAGAAGACCCACGCTTGATAACTTTGTCCAGGTGGGCGTTCTTGCCGATACCTTTTGGGTGCCGCTTTCAAAGTATGTTTTCAATACGGTGTTTATAAGCGTAACGGCAACGGTGGGGCATTTGGTGCTTTCAAGTATGGCGGCGTATCCGCTTGCAAAGCACAGCTTTGTGGGTAAAAATCTTTTTTCAAATATTGTTAAATGGTCGCTGCTTTTCACCTCTGCCGCAATGCTTATACCGCAGTATATCGTTATGTCGAGACTCGGGATGATAAATACGTACTGGGCGTACATATTGCCCTCGGTTCAATCGGCACTGGGGCTTTACCTTATGATGAACTTTATGGGGCAGATACCCGAGGCCATGCTTGAGGCGGCAAGAATAGACGGTGCGGGCGAGCTTAGAATATTTTGGCAGATCGCAATGCCCAATGTTAAACCCGCCTGGCTTACCGTTATGATATTTTCTTTTCAGACAATATGGAACACTACAGGCGCTACGCAGATGTCGCAGTTAGTGTATGATGAAAAGATAAAAATGGTATCCTCGCTTTTAAGTCAGGTTGTGGCGGGCGGTACAGCCCGCGCAGGAGCGGGCTCGGCGCTTTCGCTCTTGCTTATGCTGCCGCCTATAATACTTTTCATAGCGTCGCAATCGCGCATAATAGAAACAATGTCAAGCTCGGGTATGAAATAAAGAGGAGGGGAACATTCTTGAAACGCGTCAAACCGCTGATAATTTTAATAATTGCCGTTTTTATGGGCGTTTGGGCGTCTGTCGGAGTTTTTGCCGACGGCGAGACCTCTTTCAGCTATACCTATGATTCATCGGGTGTTTCGCAGGCTGTTCCCGAGCCATATAAGGCATATGCGCCGATTTCGGGCAAAAAAAGCTTCGGTGGAGTACAGCTTAATGACCCTAAGGATATTTATGTTTCGGAAAAGGGCGAAATTTATATTCTTGACAGCGGCAACAGCCGCATTGCGGTTTTAAACTCAAGCCTTGAGTTTGAAAGAGATATTAGGCTTACAAGAAACGGAAACAGGGTAGACCTCAGCGGTGCGGAGGGGATCTTTGTTTCCGCGTCCGATAAGATATACGTTGCCGATAAAAGCGGCGCGGCGGTTTATACGGCGGATAACGGCGGTAATATTACATCGGTTATTTCTGCGCCGCCTGCCGATAGGGTGGAAAGCGGTTTTGAATTTGCACCGACGCACGTATTGGCAGACCGCGCGGGCGTGGTATATGTAATTTCGGCGAATACATATTCGGGCGCTCTGCAATATGATACGGACGGCAGCTTTTTAGGATTTTTCGGCAGTAACCGGGTCGAAGTGAATTTAAAGGTTATTATGAACCGAATCTGGCGGCGCATACTTTCAAGCGACGCTGCGGCGGGTCTGCAAAGAAGCGTTCCGGTTTCATTTGTTCAGTTTGATATTGACAGTGAAAATTTTGTTTACACCGTAAAATCGGGAACGGGCAGCAGCGGCGGGCAGGTAAGAAAAATCAACCCTAACAGTGTGAACATATTGCTTGACGACGAGGGCAACGAGGCGTTTTACGGCGATTCGGAAACCTATTTTGACAGTGTTTCAAACCTTGACATAACCACCTCGTTTTCCGATATAGCGGTTGACGGCGAGGGCTATATAACACTGCTTGATTCAACCCGCAAGCGCCTTTTCCAGTATGACGGCAGCACCAACCTGCTTTATGCCTTCGGCGGGGCGGGAAACAGAAGGGGCACGTTTGTATCACCCGTGGCGATTGATACGCTCGGCAACAAAATAATTGTGCTTGACAGCGGAATAGGCGGACTGCATATTTTTGAACCGACCGATTTCGCACTTAATGTAAGGGCGGCGCTTTCGCTTTACAATAAAGGGCTGTACGGGGAATCGGAAGAACATTGGAAAGCCATATTAAAGCAGGACGCATATTACGAGCTTGCAAATATAGGTATGGGAAAAATCTGCGAACGCACGGGCGATTATACCGCCGCTATGAAATATTACAAAACAGGCAACAGCCGGCAAAACTACTCGAACGCATTTGCCGCGCGGCGGGATGAAACAATTCGCCGTGGCTTTGTGTTCTTAGTTATCGGGGTTGCGGCGGTTTTACTCGGTATTGTTGCGGCGCTTACGGTAAGCGAAAGGCGCGTTCTAAACGAATATAACCGCGTATTAAGCGCACGCAGTTATCCGTTTTACTGTCTTAAAAGCCCGTTTAAGGGGTATTCCCTGCTTAAAGAAACAAAGCAGGGCAGCAGCATATGCGCGGCGGTAATATTATGTGTATTTACGGCGGTAGGCATTATATCCACGCAGCTTACGGCGTTTCACTATAACCCCGATTCGGGCAGGCAATTCAATATTTTTGCCGTTCTTGCCGAAACTCTCGGAATATTCCTGCTGTTTGTTATATGCAATTGGGCGGTCTCCACATTGGCGGACGGCAAGGGTAAATTCGGTGAAATAATAATATTTACCTCATACGCGCTTATCCCACTTATTATAACCGAGGTTACGCTTTTAGCGGTTTCAAACGTTTTTTCGCTTAAAGAGCAGGCGTTTTACGGAATAATCAGGTCGGTCGGTCTTATTTGGACGGCGGCGCACATTTTTGTTTCAAATAAAGAGGTTCATGAGTACAGCGGCGGCAAGGCGCTGCTTGTCCTTTTCGGCAGCGTCTTCGGTATGTATCTTTTAATACTTATTATCACCGTGGCGTACAGTATGTTCGCGCAGCTTTTGAGCTTTGTCTCAATGGTAATAAGCGAAATAAGGGCGTAGGGGGTGTTTGTATGAAAAGAAAGGTACTTTTTAAAAATATTCTCGGTTTTGCGCTTTCGTTTTGTGCGGTGGGCGGAATAATTCTTCTTTTATCGGTTGCCTCGCGTTCGAGCGACAGCGGCGGCACGGTTACGGAAAAGCTGACGCAGATTGATTTTTCACCCGAAAACGACGGGGATATTACCGCGGAAAACGACCGTTTCAGACTTTCGGTAAGCTCGCTTGACGCGGCGGTAACATTGCTTGATAAGAAAACCGACACCCTGTTTTCAAGCACGCCCGACGGACTTTACGACATTGAGGGACTGAAAACCGCCGCCGTTTCGGAGCTTTCAAGCGTGATTAAAATAAAATACGCCGACCGCGACTCCAATATTTCCGAGCAAAACAGTACGTCCGCCGCCGTTAAAAGGAAAACCTTTTCGGTCAAAAGGATAAAAAACGGTGCAAGAATTGAATTTTATTTTGAAAGCGCGGGCTTTTTAATACCTGTTGAGCTTACGGTTACCGATTACGGCTTTCGCGCGGAAATAATTTCTTCGCAAATAAAGGAAAAGAGCAATCTTGTAAAGCTTACTTCCGTAACGCTGCTGCCGGGATTTTCCGCCGGCGCTGACAGCGACGACGGGTATGTGTTTATTCCCGACGGCTGCGGGGCAATATCCTCCTTCGGCTATTCGGAGCAAAGGTATTCGGCGAGAATTTACGGCGAGGATTGCGCGGTGGAGCAGAGCACAAGAACATTGCCGCAATCAAAGGCGTACCTTCCCGTGTTCGGAGTAAAAAGAAACAACGCCGCATTTTGCGCGGTTATTACAAACGCGGCGGCAAGGGCGGTTGTGAATGCCGACGGCAGCACGGCAAAAAGACCATATACCACCGTTTGCGCGGAATATGTTTACAGGGAAAATATTCTTGTAAGCGTGAGTCAGAAGACCTTTGAAAATACACAGGTCAATATGTTTGAAAGCAAGCCCTGCTCCGCAGAAAAATTTTCGGTGGAGTACCGCGTTTGCGATTCGGCGGATTATAACGGTATGGCGGTTTCTTACAGAAATTACCTTGCCGAGGAAGAGGGGCTTAAAGCCCTGAAAGCAAAGGGTGACGCGCTGTTTGTTGATATTATAGGCGGGGCTGTTAAGCAGCAAAGCGTTTTGGGGCTGCCCGTAAAGCGGGTAATGCCGATTACGGATTTTAAAGCGGCTGAAAAAACGGTAAAGGCTTTAAAGCAGGGCGGCGCTGAGAATTTTTCGGTTAATTACCTTTACTGGTATAAAAGTGCCGATGAAAGCGGAATTACCGCCGATTTAAAGCCCGAGCGCGCCCTCGGCGGCAAAAGCGGGCTTAACGCTTTTTTAAGCACTGCCGAAAAGCTCGGCATAAAGGCGTATTTGGGGCTGAATTTTACCGATATGCCTAAGAGCGAACACGGATATTCCAAAAAATCCGCGTCGGCGCAGACGGTGCGCAAAGAACCGGTAATTGATTACAGGTATAAAATGAGCACCTTTCAAAAAACGGATAAAGCGCCCTTTAAATATCTTTTAAGCCCCGAAAGAATTACGTCGGCTGCGGCTGCGGCCTGCAAAAGCTTCGGCACCTTTAAAACTGCGGGGTATTCGGTAGGAACGCTCGGGAATAAGATATATTCCGACCTCGGCGACCGTGCCGTAGACAGGGCGCAAAGCGAGCAGCTGTGGCGAACGGCTCTTAAGGGTCTTTCGGAAAATGAGAAAATAATTATTCCGAACGCCTGCGCTTACGGCTTTTCCTCGGCTTACGCCATAACCGATACGCCGCTTTATTCGGGCAGCTATTTGTTTTCACAGTATGAAATTCCGTTTTATGCAATGGCGCTGCACGGTTCGGTTTACCTGACATCGCCCGATATTAACGGTCAAAGTGATGAAAATACCGCATTTTTAAAGGCACTTGAGGCGGGAACGGCGCTTAAATACGCCTTTGGCTTTGAAAACGCGGGAGAGCTTTCCGATACGCTTGCCTATGAATACTCATATATAGATTTCGGGCTTTGCAGGACATCGGCACTCGGCGCATATAAAATTTCGGCGGAGTATCTTACCGCCGTTTCCGATAAGAAAATAGTCTCGCACAAGCGTTTATCGCCCGATGTTACCGAAACGCTTTTTGAAAACGGTATGGGCGTATATGTGAATTACGGCGATGTGCCGTATGAAAACGGCGGTATATCCGTTCCGGCAAAGGGCTTTTCACCTATCGGGTGGAGTCTTAAGGGGGAGAAATGATTATGAAAGGAAATAAAGGCGGCGGGCTTGAAAAGCAAAAATCACGCTGGGCGTGGCTTTTTATAGCTCCGTGGATTGTAGGTATAACGGTGTTTTTCGCCGTTCCCATGGCGCAATCGGTTATATATTCCTTTTGTAATCTTACCGTCAGCGGAAACGGCTTTAAAACCGATTTTACCGGGCTTTCCAATTATTCATATCTTTTCACAAAGGATACCTTCTTTCTTCAGTATCTTACGGGGTCTGTGGCGTCGGTCTTTCCGCGCGTGGTTATGATAACGGCGTTCAGCCTGCTTATAGCCGTGGTTTTGAAGGAAAGGTTTATAGGCAGAAGTCTTGCAAGAACCGTATTTTTCTTTCCTGTTATAATCGCCTCGGGCGTAATAATCAGTATATTACAGGATAAGGTTATGATGAGCGGCTCCGGCGTTACGGATATGTCGCCGGGGTATATGTTTAAAGCTCCTGATCTGGTGGCGGTTTTTTCGGAGCTCGGACTGCCCGAGGCGGTTACGAAATCAATTACCAATATTATAAATAGTATGTTTGATTTAACCTGGCAAAGCGGCGTGCAGATATTACTGCTGCTTTCGGCTATAAACAATATTCCGTCTTCGTTTTACGAGGCGGCGGTAATGGACGGCGCAACCGCATGGGAAAAGTTTTGGAAGATAACCTTTCCGACCGTTACACCCACGCTTTTGGTTTCGGTTATATATACGGTGATAGACGGTTTTACCGATTACGATAATAAGGTGATGCAGCTGCTGCGCAGCTATTACACAAATAATAACTACACGTACAGCGCTACTATAGGGGTAATATACTTTTTCTGTATTCTGCTTATAATCGGTTTGATACAGCTTGTTTCAAAGCGGTTTGTGGTTTATTCGGGTAATTAAGGGGCGTAGAAATGAACAAGAAGATAATACTTTCAAAAAAGCGCTCTGTAAGGCTTGTGAAATCAATTTTGCGCGCCGTGTTTTTGGTGGGCGTGGGGTTTGTAATGCTTTATCCGGTGCTGTTTATGCTTTCAAACTCCTTCAAATCTGTAAACGATACGCTTGACCCGACAGTTGTGTGGATTCCGAGCGGGTTTAACCTTTTCAGCTTTAAAACGGCGCTTGAGCTGCTGAAATTCGGCGAATCCTTTAAAAACACGCTGCTTATTGTGCTGCCCTGCGTTATTTTTCAGGTGGTTTCGTGTCTTTTTATCGCTTACGGCTTTGCGCGTTTCAGGTTTAAATTCCGAAATCTGCTGTTCGGGCTTTTGATCTTCAATATCATAGTTCCTACGGAATCGTATATGATACCGCTCTATGTAAATCTTAAAACAATGGGTCTGCTTGATACCTACGCGCAGTTTTATGTTCAGGCGCTGCTCGGAACGGGTATACGCTCGGGACTGTATATATTTATTTTCAGGCAGTATTTTATAAATATGCCAAAGGAGCTTGAGGAAGCATCGTTTATTGACGGCTGCAACCCGCTTGAAACCTTTATAAAAATAATGGTGCCCAACGTTTCCGCGGCAATACTTACGGTAACGGTGTTTTCGGTTGTTTGGTACTACAACGATTATTCGCTTACGGGTATGCTGCTTAATAAAAATTTCCCGCTTTCCATTGCGCTTACGGGCGTTTCAACGTCGCTTGGCAATCAGCTGCAAAATATGTCGGGGCTTACAGCAGGCTCGGATATAAAGCTGCTCAGCGATTCCATACTTTCGGCGGCGTGCCTTATAACCGCGCTGCCGCTGATAGGCTTTTACGCAGTGGTGCAAAAATATTTTACCGAGGGAATAGAAAGGACCGGTATTGTAGGATGAAAACAGGTATACGTTTAACGGCAGCCGTGCTGACATCGCTTTTTGTAATATCCGCGGCGGGCTGTGCAAATGAAAAAAGCCTTTCTTCTGAAACGGGCGGGCATACAGACAGCTCTCAAACGCCGCCCGCGGCAGCCGATATTTTGAAAAAAGCAACGCTGAGCCGAGAAGAGCAAATATCGCTTTACAAGGAAATAGTTGAAGGGGAAACCGCGTGGCTTGCGTCGCTTCAGCTTGATAACGGAGCTTTACCCATGACATATGCGGCGGACGGAAAGCTGACGCTTAACCCCTATTTTTCCGATTTTGCGGCGCTTGCAATGCTTGAAAGCGATAAATACCTCGGTCAGGTTAAAAAATATGCCGACTGGCACTTTTCGCACCTTAATACCGCTGATACGGATTATAACGGGCTTGACGGCACCGTTTACGATTACACGGCGGAGGTATCGGGCGGAAAGGTGAAGCGGGAAACGGTAAACACCGATAACGGCAAAAAGCATTACGATTCGGTCGATTCCTATGCGGCAACCTTTCTTTGCGTGCTGGAAAAATACCGGCAAAAAAGCGGAGACGCCGAATACATAAAGCAAAACGGCGCAGATATTGACCGCGTGACCGCCGCGCTTTTGGCAACCTTTGAGGGAGAGCTTACAACAACAAAGCCCGATTATAAAATACAGTATCTTATGGATAACTGCGAGGTTTACGAGGGGCTTGCGGCTGCGGAAAAGCTTTATAAAAGCGTTTTTGCGGATAAAAAGGAGCTTATAGGTAAAATAACGGCGGCAAAGGAAAGGGTATCGAACGGGATAGAAAAACTGCTTTGGAATAAAAAAGGCTATTACGAAACGGCAATTTCCCCCGACGGTACGGTTGCCTATAAATTTGCGTGGAGCGATTTTTACCCCTGCGCCACATCACAGCTTTTTATGATTTCAAGCGGGCTTTTAAAGCCCGAAAGCGAGAGGGCACGGCAGCTGTACAAAAGCTTTAACGATAATTTTTCCACCGGCGAAAAGAAAAGCAGCTGGGAAAAAATAAGCCTGCCCGACAGCTTTTTTTGGGGTTCGGTTGTTTACGCCGCCGCAATTATGGGCGACGAGGGCAGGGTGGAAAGCTATATGCGGCTTTATACAAAGGCAATGAAAAATCACGCTTACCCGCTTTATAACGCGGACGCGGGCAGAGTATGCCTTTCGGCTGCGGTTATGATAGAAAAGCTTTCACAGAAAGGATGATTACATTGAAAAAAATTAAATCGGTAATTTCCGCGGCGCTTTGTATCTGTATGATCTCTGCGGTATTTGCAGGGTGCGGAAAAAACGGAACGGGCGGCGCGACAGACGGCGAGCGCGCGGAGAAAATTGCCAAAGAGCCTAAAAAAATCTCGTTTTTAGTGCCCGGGTACGACGGCAGCGATAAGGACAGCTATTACACCAAGGCAATAAAGGAATTTGAAAAAACCTACGGCAAGCAGGTGGAAATTCTTCAGGCTGTGGGCGAGCAGCTTTGGAATCAAAAGGTGGCGGCGCAGATTGCCGCTAAAGACCCGATAGACGTATTTTATATAAGCGTGGATCAGTACCTCGGAATGTACCAGAAAAATTATCTGACCCCCGTTAACGATTATGTGGATTTGAGCACAGTGGGGCACAACAGCGATGTAATGGATACGTTTGTTAAATTTGACGGCAAGTATTATGCCGCGGGGGTTTCGGCTACTCCGTATGTGCTTTATTATAACCGTGATATTATGGAAGCAAACGGCTTTGACCGCGACGAGCCGCGTAAGCGCTATGAATCGGGCAGCTGGACCTGGAACGATTTTATTGAAATAGCGCGTGAGTGCAACGACTCAGACGCAGGTATTGCGGGGCTTGAGAATATGTTTGACGAGGTATTTCAGGCGTCGAACGACTGCACTGCGGTTGAGTTTAAGGACGGAAAATACACGCTTAATATAAAGTCGCCGCAAATGCGCCACACGCTTGAAACGGTTCAGGATATATTCAATAAAAACGTTATCTGCGGCAGCGGCTATGTTACGGGTCAGAATAAGTTTTTAAAGGGTAAGGCGGCTATGCACGGCGCATATGCCTATGAAGAGGCGACCTTTAACTCCTTGAAAAAGAGCGGCTCGGTTTCGATTGATTTCGGGGTGACGGCTTTTCCCGCAGGACCTGATAATAAGGACGGAAAAAGCTTCGGGCATTCCACAGGCTACGCCATTTCCAACGGCTCGGACGCTCCTTACAGCGCGGGTATGCTTATAGATATGATTTTAAAGGCTGCGGATGAGGATAACAAGGAGAAAAAAGCCCTTGAAAATGCGGAAAACCGCGCCATGTATGATAAGCTTGCGAAAAATCTGTGCATACCGACGTATACAGACGGAATTTTAGAGCAGGGCTACGGTGCGTTTTATCTGCTTTACGATGTGAGAAACGGCGAGGATATTAACCAGAAGCTCGCGCAATACGAAACCACCTATCAAAAAATGGTGGACGATGCAAATGCACTTTTAAAATAGATACGGAGAGGGAAAAATGCAAAAAAATTACTGTACGCCGATTCCTGCGGCAAGAATTTCGGATAAGGTGTCGCCGGAATTGAAAATAGCAACGGAAAACGCCTGCGCGGCGGAGATTTACGCGGTTACCGCAAGCGGTAGGACGCTGCTTGGAAAATACGACCTTAAAAAAGGGCTTGAATCTAACAGAATATATCCCGACCTCAGCGGTATAACAGGAAAATTTGAGTTTGAAATAAACTTTAAGGACAACGACGGCAATACGGAGGAAACAATACGCATACCTTATGAGGTTGTAAAATCGGATGTGCCGTCCACCGGGATGATAGACGGCTGCTGGATAACGCTTTACCACTGGAGCGAGGCGGAGGGCACTTACTTTAACGAAGGACTCAAGAACCTCGACGCCGACGGCTGGCGGCAGATAATCTACTCAATGCACAAGGCTAAAATCACCTCGGTGCTTATTCAAAATGTGTTTGACGCGGGAAATTACGCTTATCAGCACAATATGACCGTGGATACATACGACGGAAAAGCGTTTTATCCGAGTAAACTTTACAAAAACAGAATGCCAATAAAGTGCGAAGACCCGTTAGAGGTTATACTGACTGCCGCCGATGAGTGCGGAATGCATGTTTTTCCCGGGGTGGGTATGTATGCGTGGTTTGAATTTTCGCCCGACTCTCTTGAATGGCATAAAAGGGTGACTGTGGAGCTGAACGAACGCTACGGACACCATAAATCATTTTACGGCTGGTATATTTCCGAGGAAATCATGGGCTCGCTCTACTTTGATTATCCCGCTGTTCCGAATGAGAAATATAAGGATATACAAAGCTTTTTCAGAGAATATACCGCGTTTGTAAGGCGGCTTACTCCCACAAAGCCGGTGGCGCTTGCCCCTAACAACATCCATATGCACTGGTATGAGCGGGAATGGCTGCCGATACTCGAAAACCTTGATATTATAATTCCCTTTGCATTTGCAAGGAGCGAATATAATATTGATGAAATTATGAATATGTGCCGCAAGACGGGAACGCATTTCTGGGTTGATATGGAAATGTTCGCCGTTCCGTTTACCGACGGGCTTCGCCCCAAAAAAATACCCGATCTGCTTAAAGAAATGAAGAATTACGATAAATTGGAGCAGATATACGGCTACCAGTATACCGGAATTATGAACGAGCCGGGGCACAGAATGAATTTGGGTCTTGCCGAGACCGAAAAATTTTACAGCGAATATATGAATTACCTTAAAACCAAGGAGGAAAATGGCAATGGAAAATAAAATATTTACCGAATACAAAAATCGCTTTCACTCGGCTCTTCTGGACGACTGTATTCCGTTTTGGGAAAAAAGCGACCTTATAGATAAGGAATACGGCGGGTTTATAACCTCGGTGGACAGAGAGGGAAAGAGCTACAACAATGATAAATCGGTTTGGTTTCAGGGGCGCTGCCTTTGGACGTTTTCCTCCCTGTGCGCAAGGTACGGCGTAAGGGAAAGCTGGCTTAACGCGGCAAAAAGCGGTAAGGAATTTCTTGAAAAATACTGTACCGACAGCGACGGAAGAATGTTTTTCACCGTAACGCGCGACGGCAGACCGCTGAGAAAGCGCAGATATATGTATTCCGAAAGCTTTTTTGTTATAGGCATGGCTGAATACGGCGCCCTTACGGGAGATACCGAGGCTCTGTCTAAGGCGGCAAAATGCTTTGATATGATGCTCGATATCTACCGTCACCCCGAAAATGACCCTTTTAAAATTACACCGAAATCATATTCCGAAACAAGAAGTCAGCGTGATTCCGCAGTGGCAATGGTGCTTATAAGCTCGGGGCAGATACTGCGCCGCTGTATTCCCGAAAGGGCGGAATATTATACCGCCGCGGTGCGCGAAGTAATAGGAGATATACTGAAATATCACTACAAGCCCGAGCTTAAGTGTGTGCTTGAAACGGTGGCAAGCGACGGCAGTATGATAGATAACCCCGCGGGCAGAACCGTTAACCCCGGTCACTCCTGCGAAAACTCGTGGTTTATTATGTGTGAGGCGCTTTATTCCAAGGACGATGAGCTTATGAAAAAAGCGCTGAATTTACTTGACTGGCATACAGAGCGCGGCTGGGATAAGGAAAACGGCGGAATGTTCTATTTTGTTGACGTGCTTGGCAGACCGTGCGAGCAGCTGGAATGGGATATGAAGCTTTGGTGGGTGCATAACGAGGTTTTAATATCCACATTGCTTGCATATGCCGTAACCAAGGATAAAAAATATTGGGATATGTTTGAAAAGACCTATGATTATGCCTTTTCGCATTTTGCGGATAGGGAATACGGCGAGTGGTACGGCTATCTGCACAGAGACGGCAGCGTTTCACACACCCAAAAGGGCTCTTTGTGGAAAGGACCTTTTCATTTGCCGCGCTGCCTAATGCTTTGCGAGGATATTCTTACCGTGCTTGAAAGCAACGGAGAAATTCACAGCATTATATAGCTCCATCTGTTTTTTGGCAATGGCGGCTGCCATTTAACAGCACCAATATAAAATGGGAGGTTGTATTTATGAAAAAACGTATTATTTCTCTTATGTGTACGGTTGTAATGATTTTATCGGCTATTTTCGTCGCCCCGTCTTCTGCATTTGCCGAGGAAACCTATGATTTTACGGATAACTACGACACTTGGATGCAGGGTATTGAAAAAGTAGGAGAATGGGATATATTCCCGTATCATCCTGAGTTCGGACTTTCGGTTGTCGGAAGGAATAATACCAAATCCGAAAACAGCCTTATCTACTCGTTTGAAGGCAAAAAAATAACCGCGGTTTCTGTCGATGTAGTGGAGCATCATATTCACTTTAAAAAAGAAGATCTTGTCGTTTCGGCTTACTCTAACGGTGCTTGGCAGGAATTATCGTTGACGATGAGCGCGGAAAAGGAAATCGACGGTGCGAAAGTACCGAATTTCAAATCTGTGACGGCCACCGCCGTTTCTGTGCCGGACAACACAACAAAGCTTAAGCTTCAATTGAACAATTCGGGTGAATGGACTTTGTTTCTTGACAGATTAAAATTAAAAGTAAGCGGGGCAAGTGAAGTGGATAAGGCGTACAATGAACAGACATTGTTTTTCACAAATTCTTCCGGCACAACTCTTGAATATTATCTGACTGTGCCTGCGGGGTATGACGGCAAAGAAACTCTTCCGTTGGTGTTATTTATGCACGGTTTTGGCGGCGATACCGACAGAAGCGGTTACGAATATTTCAGAGACAAGGTATTTAAAGGTAATTATAATTGTATTTTACTGGCACCCATTGCCGATCGCTTTAAGGGGCAACATTGGAGAGACAGGGACGCTATGGGTGATGTCGGTGCTACCGCAAAATATAAGCAGGATGATTTGACGCCGACTCCCGCTTTATTGGCTGCAAGAGATTTGTTGAAAAAGGTTAAAAGCACCTATAACGTAGATTCCTCAAGAATATATGCGCTTGGGTATTCCATGGGCGGTTTCGGCACCTATGAGCTTGCTACCAGATATCCAGAATTGTTTTCGGCAATAGCCCCGATTTGCGGCGGCTGCGATCCTACAAAAGCGAGCGTAATCAAAGACTTGCCGATTTGGAGCTTTCACGGCACGAACGATGCAGTTGTAAATATTGACGCGAATAGGGCTATGTATGAGAATCTCCTGTCCCTTGGCAATGAAAATGCACATTACACGGAATATGACGGCTTGGATCACGGAATATGGTTTAAGGCGATGGATGATGTAACGGATTGGCTGTTTAAACAATCAAAGAACACCGATTTTTCTGAAAACACGGCTTATAAGTTTGACAGTCTGACCGATTGGAGCATATCTTCGGATCATACGGAGAATTTGCAAATATTTATAAATGAACCGTATATAAAGGACAGCGTGGTGTCGTCAACGACTTCAGAATACGGTGAAAATTACATTGAATACAGCTGTGACGGCAGGGAGTTGTTGGAGGTTGTTGCAGATACGGGCTACCATTCCGACCATACAACACCCGAGCACCTTATTTTAAAAGCGCAAACAGATGATTCTGATGTATGGCATACGGTAAAAGCCACTGCTGTTTTGAGTACTCCGATCGGCGATACAAAGTTCATCCTATCAAAGCTTTCATATATGGGACTTCCTAAAAACACTAAAAAAATAAGAATATCCGTAAATAGCAAAGATGTTAATTGGACGTATTATATCAATAATGTTGCGATCAAATACAAGGAAGATCCTGTACGGGCTGAACCGGCGGGGGATTTTAATAATGACGGCAGCGTGAATATTCTTGATTTAATTATAATAAAAAAATATATGGCAAATGAGACGGGTGATTTAAAATTTGATCTTGACGGTAATGATTTAATTGATGCAAAGGATATGGCCGCTCTAAGAAAGCACTTATTGGGAGCGGCAGAGCTGCTAAGTGCGGAAAAGGTTGAAAATATCAGAAAAATCAATGAGTTGAAAAAATTTGCGGATAACGATTTGATTTTCCTGTCCGGATTACAGCTGGAAAACGGAGCATTTCCGACTCGCGCAGATACTAAGGGAGAAGAAAGCATAAATCCCTATTTTTCCGACTATGTTGCAATTGCCTTATTAAACCGTCCGGATTTGTATGCCGAAAATGTAAAAAAGTACATAAATTGGCATTTTGCTCATTTGAATGCTGACGGAACAATTTACGATTATTATATGGACGGCAAGGCGGAAAAAACGAACGGCACATATGATTCAACCGATTCCTATGCGGCAACATTTTTAATGCTTCTTGAAAAATATTGTGAAAAAACCGGAGATATTGATTTTATTACAGAGCATAAATCAAAAGTTATAAGTGTTTACAATTCAATGATTTCTACACTTCATAACGGTCTGACATACGCAAAGAAAAATTATCCCATAATATATACTATGGATAACAGCGAGGTATATGCGGCTCTGATTGAATCTGAAAAATTATTCAAGCTTTTGGATGTGAACGACTTAGCAAATGATTGTCTTGAAAAATCATCACAGCTGAAAACCGAGCTTAATAAACAACTGTGGAACGAAAATTGTTATTTTGAAACAGGAATAAATAAGGATGACGGTACAGTATCCCATAAGTATCTGTTGAATGAATATTATCCTTCGGGTTTGGCTCAATTATTCCCGGTTATTTACAATGCAGTTGACACAGAGAAGAAAATGTCTGTATATTATGATGTAAAACGCAGATTTGATATCGGTTCTGTTGCTACAAAGGAAAATTATTATTGCTTTGTAGCATTAGCGGCAGCCTCGGTAGGAGATGTGGATTATTTGATACAATATAAAAATAAATTTTCCGCCACGGTACCGTTAGGAAATTCTACAGTTCCGTATGTTGCGATAGTATTAAATTCGGTTTATGAATATGCAGCCACTGTTAATTAACGGGGAGGATCGAATATGAAAACAGCATCAAAACTATTTGCAATTCTTATATGTCTGACATTAACGCTCGGAATGTGCGTGTTGCCTTTATCCGCTGAAAACAACGCGCAATTGCACGATGATATGACAGACTGGAGCAAGGCCTCTGCCCATACCGAAAACTGGGATATGTTTGCAAACCACGCCGAAACGGGCTTAAGCGTTATCGGCAGGAAAAACGTGACCGACGAAAGTTCGGTAACATATACTGCGGGAAACGGCGATACTTTTGAAAGGGCGGAAATTTCCTTGCAGGTATACAGCGGCTTTGTAAGCGTTTCAAGGGATATAAAGGTAGAGTACAGGGCAGTCGGGCTGACAGAATTGCAGCCGCTTGTAATGACGGCAGGCGAGGAAGAAAGCATTATCGGCAAAGAAACGCTTGCCTTTAAGCTGCAGAAGATATACTGCGAGTTACCCGCAGAGACCGCGGAAATTAAAATATCGCTGCTTAACGATGTTGGCTGGACGCTTTTTATAGATTCGGTAACATTGGATATTAAAAAAGGAAACTCCGGTGAAGAAAAACCCGACGTTCCCGGCGAGGATATTTTAACCGATGATTTTTCCGATTTATCAAAGCCCGATTTTAAAACGGATAATTTTGACGTTTTCCCGAATCACCCGGAAACGGGATTGAGCGTTATAGGCAGAAAAACAACAGACGGTGAAAGCTCGGTAGCGTATAACGCCCCCGAGGGGAAATACTTTTCGGCGGTGAGGCTCGGCGTTCAAAAGGCGGATGGCTATGTCCTGTATTCGCGGGATATAAGGCTTGAATACAAAGTTTCCGATACGGACGAATGGGTAAGCGCCCCGCTCACAGAGGGGGAGACAAAGGATATTAAAGGCGCAGCAAACCCCGTTTTTAAAACACAGGAATTAAGCGCGGCGCTGCCCGAAAACACACGCTTTGTAAAAATCAGCCTTTTAAACGACGTGGTGTGGACGCTGTTTTTGGATGAGCTTGGCATAACGCTTAAGGATGTAAAGGTAATTGACGGCGGTAAAACCGACGACGGCGGCAAAAAAGACGAGCCCGAGGTTAAAGATACTATCCTGACGGATGAGTTTGAGAATTTTTCAAAAACCGAATCACATACCGATAATTTTGAATTTCACAACCCGCACCCCGAAACGGGGCTCAGCGTAATGGGCAGAGGAAACGGAAATACGGAAAGCTCGGTAACCTATGCCACCGAAAATAACGCTTATATCACCTCGGCGAAAATAGGAATACAGTTTTACACAGGCTTTTTTGACGCCGCGCGCGATATAAGGGTAGAGGTTTTGGTAGGCAAAGCTTGGAAAACGGTAAACCTTCTGGGCGGCGAAATATCCGATATAAGCGGTTCGACAAACAATAATTTCAAAAGCACCGTTTTAACAGCCGATTTGCCCGCAAACGTTAAAAAGGTTAAAATTTCATTGCTCAATGACGTTGCATGGACGCTTTTCCTTGACCGCGCCGAATTTAAAATGAGCCGCGACGGTTCTTCGGGGATAATATACGGGGATTTTACGGATGAGCTTGCCGATTTTTCAAAGGTATACAGTCATTCTGATAATATGCAGGCGTTTGCCGAGCACCCCGAAACGGGCTTAAGCGTAGCCGGCAAAACCGACGGCGAGGACGGCTATATAAGCTATAAGGTCTATGATAAGGAAATAACATCGGTGAAAATAAGACTTGTAATAGCCGACGGATATTTCGATAAAGCAAAGCACTTTTCGGTTCAGACCAAAAACGCGGTTTCTGCGGCTTGGAAAACGGTAGATTATACCCTTTCCGCACCTACGACTATTGCGGGAACAGAAAAATTCGTTCTTGTTACCGCCACGGTCGATAACCTGCCCCTCGGAACAGATGAAATTAAGCTTAACCTTACAAATGATGTTGCGTGGACGCTTTTTGCAGACAGCGTTTCTTACACTACGGGAAAGCTTACGGATATTTCGCTTATTCCGAAAACCGACGGCGCACAGCATACGCAAGCGGCATATTACGCATTTTTCGCGTCCCTTGCGGTATTGCTGTTTATAGGCTTTAGGCTTTCGCCCTGTAAACGCAGGGCTATATGAAAGTGTCATTTTAGGCAGCGAAGTATTAAATATTTATAAAAATACTGCTGTATTTGATTTGTTGTGCGGTGATAATAGTGTCATCATCAATTTTTACTTCAGAATAGAGCTTTACCCATTTGGACAAAGCGTTTGAGGATACTCCGTATTAGTTATGTATCTGAGCATAACTTTTTCAGGAATGATATAGATTTACTATGGTCTTTTTAAATTCAGATGTGTATTTGTTTTTTGCGGACATTGTAATTCCCCTTTCCTGTCTGCTGTTTTACTTACTTTTTGTTTTGTTGTCCACTTTTTTAGTATACATCCGGAGTGAGCCTGTCGAGCATAAAAAGATGGTACAACAAATATGACGGTTCAGATTGGAACTCGTTGGTAGAAAGATGAGCCAATTTTGCATAGAGTCAGCACACTTCTCAAACTGCGGTATACCGCAGTTTGAGGCATTATAAATC
>CAKSQS010000006.1 GCA_934486705.1 uncultured Eubacteriales bacterium | reverse complement strand
TGGGTTTAGTTCTATGGGTATAGTTCTGCGATACCGTTTCTTACACCACCCTGTACGAAAAAATTACACTACCGAAACAACTTGACCGTGTAAGCATTGCTTGTGTTTGAACCGTCCTGTCTGCGGCGCTTTTTCTTTTTCACAAGTCCCGCTTTTTCAAGACTTATAATCGCTGCATCCACTGTCTTTTTATCAATACAACATTCCTCGGCGATCAGCCGCCGTGACGGAAAGCAGACACCGTTTTTATCGCTGTGCTTTACAAGGCAGCAGTAGACGGCGTAATCTCTCGGCTTTAATCGGTAGTCGCTTATGCGGTTTGAGATGATTGAAAATTTTTCTGTCACTTTTTCCTCCTTAAAATTTTCTTTTTGCATGACTGCAATCATATCTTCACCAACTCCTTTCAAACGGTTATGTAATTTTGCCCCCTACTTTTCATGGCAAAAAAGTGGATAGGGTACAACCAAAATTTTTATTCCTACACTTTCCAAAGGAAAAAATCCTATGGACTACAACCAAAAAAATTTATCCTCTCACTTTTTATGGTAAAAACCAATGTGGTTGAGCGCCTGAAAAACAAAGAATTTACAGGATGTTTAAATTTGTGCGAGGGGGATTACTCGCAAAAAGAAAACAGGCAAAGGATTGTGATATCCTCTGCCTGTTGCGGTATATATTTTCGAAACAGAAACAGGATCGTGCGATCCCGTTTCCGATTATTTTTTTGTTACGGTTCTAATTCCGGTGTCGGCTCGTACACATCCATCATCAGCCGCGATGCAAATCGAAATCCGATTGTGAATGCCTGCAATTCGTGCCTGTCAGAAATTTCTGCATCCGCTTTTTCAAATTGTTCGAGCAGACTCTTTTGCTGTTCTGTGAGTGTGGCTCTGAGTTCCGTTTCAAGCCGCACAACGGTTTCGAGAAATTCGCCTTTGTCTGTTCCGTTTGAAACGGTGTGTTCGTGCGGATCAATGTTGCCGTAATACAGATTTTCAAGTGTGTTCACGGTTTTCACCCCTTTCCAAGCCAAACACCATACCACAGTCCGTGCCGCAAGTCCAGCACTTTTCAAAATAAAAATGACAATTCATTCCCAAAAAACCACTTGTGATTCCGTAAAAAATATGATATAATTTTCATATATAATTTGAAGAAAGAAGACTTGACAATGACGATGAGATATGCGACGATGTCTATCGGCTCGGCTCGGCTCGGCTCGGCTCGGCTCGGCTCGGCTCGGCTCGGCTCGGCTCGGCAGGAGCATAGCGCCGTTTTTTCAGCGTGTCAAGTCTTATTTCATACAATTTATAACGAACCAGTTGCCGGAGACAGGGCGCATTATGCCTTGGCTTCGGCTTTTTGCGTTTGCCGGAAGGATGGTGGTTTGATATTGAAGTCCTAACCACGACCGGCAAATCAATCTTTTCCGGTTAAACCTTCTATCTTCTCCGGCGTGTCCGCTGTCGGAGGAAGAAAATAGCGGATAGAATTATTTTGGAGGAATAAAAATGAAGAAGAAACTTCTAAGCCTTCTGCTTGCGTTGTGCCTTGTGATGGCACTTGTTCCGATGACAGCGTTTGCAGAAGAGAACGAGCAAAGCAACAAAACCTCAATCACAACAGTAGATGAGCTTTTGCAATTTGCAAAAGCTGTGGACAATGGCGAATATGACGATAAAACAGATGCGGTTGTATCTCTTGATGCGGATTTGGATTTAACAGGTGTTGCGTGGAAACCGATTGGCAGCGTCTTTGACGGCGACGGAAATCTGCTGCACTACTTCAGCGGCAAATTTTACGGAAACGGACATACGATTTCCAATTTAGATTTTTCCGAAAACTATGGAAAGGCAGAGTATCCGGTTTTCGGATTTTTCAGCGTGGCTTACGGCGCTGAAATTTCCGGTTTGACAATTCAAGGCAAGCTGGATGTGTCCAATTCAGGGTATGTCTTTTTTGGAACAGTTGCGGGCGTTGCAGAAAACAGCAAAATTTCTGACTGCGTTTCGGATGTATCGTTCACGGATACGGACAAATATATCAACGGCCCTGCGGCTTTGTGCGGATATGCGATAAATAGCACGATTGAACACTGCCAAAACAAGGGAAATTTTTCAGTAACGACGGATACTACCTCTTTGCAGATGGGCGGTATCGTAGGTGTTGCTGACAACAGTACCGTACAGTATTGCGCCAATACGGGCGATATGACCTCTTGGACACCCTGTACCGGCGGAATTGTTGGGCAGTTGTATCAAGCCTCAAAGATTATCAATTGTTATTCCACAGGGAAAATGGTTCCCCTTGGCAAAGGAACTACAGATTTCGGCGGCATTGCAGGGATAGTTGGTGCAGATACAGAAATCAGACATTGTTATTTCGCTGGTGAAATGGATTTATCTCAATATACTGCCACTACACCTTATAAGCGTTTGGGTGGTATTGCAGGCGGTGTTTCTTCTGATACACCTGCTTTTGAAAACAATTATTTCGTGGAAACTGGAAATGTTTCGGCTTGCTTTAAGTACCAGAACGCTGGAACAGAAAAGACCCTTGATTCTATGAAAACGGAAGATTTCTTTAATGAAATCACTGCTGCTGGCGGCAATTATCGATTTAACTCAAATGGCACACCTATTCTGCCAGCACCGAAATATGCGGTTTCTTTTGTTGTAACACCTGCTGAGTTGGCGAATGTAGTCATTAAAGTGAATGGTCAGGAAGTAGCAAACCCTGTTGATTTGGAAGCGGGTACTTATACTGTCGAAGTCAGCGCAGATAATTGCGAGGCTTTCAATCTCAATATTACGATTACGGCTGATACAGCAACTCATACGCAGACCATTGCAATGACTTATTTACCTGCCGACTACACTAAGGTTGACGCAGCCATTGCTAAGGCAAATGCACTGAACAAGGACAACTACAAGGACTTCTCTGCTGTAGAAACTGCTGTCAAGGCTGTTGTCCGTGACAAGAACATCACTGAACAGAGCGAAGTGGATGCAATGGCGAAGGCTATTGAAGATGCCATTGCTGCTCTTGAGAAAAAACCTGCCAGCACCAAACCGGGAACATCAGATAAGAGTCCGCAGACCGGCGATACAAGCAACCTTGCTTTGTGGATCGCCCTGTTGTTCGTCAGCGGCGGTGCAGCCGTTGGCACAACGATTGTAAGCAGAAGAAAAAAAGTATAACAGATAACTGAAATTCTAAACGTTAAGGCGGCTATCATTTTCGGTAGCCGCCTTAAACTATGTTGTGCATTCTGAATAATTGTATTCTCCACAGTTCTTGTTTGTTATGTATTTTCTTTTGATACAGGTGAAGAGTGCCGACAAACCCTTGATTTCTCGGCAGTTGCCTTTTTGAAGTCTAGAGTGGTGTGGATTTATCTATTATTTCTCGATTTCTGGGACACGCGCAGTTGGAAACAACGCGGATCTATGCTACGCCTTCTGTTGAAATGATGCGCAGAGCCATTGCAAAAATGCCAATGGCAGCTCTTGATGAGGATCCAATATGGGATGCTGACGCAGATGCAATGATGGCGAAACTCTGCGGCCTTAGGTAAATAATAATCCTGACATCTTTTCAAAAAGTCATTGAAACACAAGGCTTTTTAGTAAATGTCAGGATTATATATTCCTTTGCATAAGATTTGCTTGTTGCCGTGATCAATTGCTATTAACATAATGCAGCTTCCTTTCAAAAATGTTTTATACTAATTAAATACGGTTTTAATACGCATTATTCAACAAAAATTTATATAAACTATGCGATAGCATATAATATAAATTATAGCGTGTTCAAATAAATAACTTTTCTTTTTATAATTATAGCATAAAAAATATGCTATTGTCAGGAATGATGAAAATGGAAAAATTATCGGTAGGAAACAGAATCAGAGAAGTCAGAAAGGCAAGAGGACTTACCCAAGAGCAGCTTGCGGAAATGGCAAATATGAGCACGGGATTTTTAGGCGAGGTAGAACGGGAGGAAAAGCTGCCGGGTCTTGAAATATTTGTAAGTATTGCTATTGCCCTTGATATATCAACGGATTATATTCTGCGGGATACCGTTCCGTCCGCCAAGCACTTTGTAGATGACGAAACCTTGAGGCTAACAAGTAAGCTCTCGCCGGGGCATAGAAAAGTAGTTAATAATTTGATTTACGCATATGTAAAAAGTGTGAGTTGAGAATCGGGTTAAACCGATTCTTTTTTTATGCTGTAAAACATAATTCGACAAATTTTTTAAAACTGATGTGATAATATTGATTATAGCATAGAATATATGCTATAATGTGTATAAAACGGAGGAATTGAAAATGAAAGAGGAATTTAAGAAAAAGGAAATGTCGGAAAAAATTATTATGCTGCTGGAAAGCTCCTGCAAGGATTTTAAAGGCATTAAAACGGCGTATGCTGAAGCCTGTGCGGAATTGAGAAGTAAATTTGAGTATACAGACAGGATAATAGAATATAATAATTGTATTGCGGCATATGAAACCGAGCTTGCATTTGAACAGGGGATCAAGGATAATCTTAATTACTTTAATAACCCGAATAAGATATTATCTGATGATTATTACAGTGTTCTCGAAAATATAATAAGGCAGAAAACTAAGAGTATTGTTATGGAGCGGCAAAGGCTTGTTAAGCTGCTGCCTGCAAGCCTGATTTCAGCCTATGACGCGGTTGTTGAGTATACGGTGTTTTTAGATACCTACATTCCGAAATTAGCGCATTATTACGGGTTTGTATACGGAAACGTTGATAATTACAACCCGGATTCGGAAGTATGTAAAAAATACAGAGAATGGTTAAGTACATATCTCGGTATAGAGCCGGAAGGAGAAAACAATGCTTTACTATAAGAATAATCGGTTTTATATAGGTGGAATGAGCTATGCGCTGCCTGAAAATATTTATGTGGTTACTGATTTTGAGCGCACGACCGCCAACGGCTTTGCATATATGAGCAAGGATAAAAAAATAACCGTTACCGTGGGTACGGATAATTCCGAGGAAAGTTTAGAGGAATACATTAAGTCAGATGATTTTGCGGATAACGGCTTTAAGGTGCTTGATATAATGCAGGGCGGATATTCCGAGTTGAAAGGCACGGCTGCGCTTTACGGCAGCGAAACCTGCGAATATTGCGAAATAAGGTTACTTTTACCGCGTCCGACCGAAGACGAAAGAATGTTTATTATTTTTGCAGAGGTACGAAAAGCGGATATACCGATTAAAGAGGCGGTAAAGCATACTGCCGTAACGGAGCTTATTATGAGCCTTAAAAAAGATTTGTCCGATTAGTTTCTTAAAATTTTTTTGCACTTAAACTATGCTATAACCTACATATAAAGCTATCGCGTGTTCAAACTCTGAAAGTATTTTATTATACTTTATAGAGTAGAAATAATGCTATAGCAGAGGTGCGGGTTATGGATAAGATTGAGTTTGGAAAAAGATTGAAGTTTTTACGGACTAAGGCAAACTATACGCAGGAGAAATTAGCGGAAATGGCAAATATGAGTTCGGCATATTTAGGCGAAATAGAGCGGGGCAAAAAGGTTATAGGGCTTGATAAGTTTATAAATATAATTAACGCTCTCGGACTGTCGGCGGATTATGTTCTCTGCAACGAGCTGCAGAGCGGGGAGCCGTATGTTTTTGACGACTTAACGGCAAAGCTTAAAGACCTTGACCCGAAACAGCGTAAAACCGTTTTGGATATTGTTGACGGGTATCTTAAAAACATTTAATAGACTGTCCGGCATAAAGACAGAGGGGGGAATATTATGTGTACGAAAAGTCAGCTTAATGAAATTATGCAAAGAACGGCTGCCGAATTGAAAAAATTATTCGGTTCAAAATTAGATTCGGTTATTCTGTTCGGCTCTTATGCGAGAGGAGATTTTGACGAGGATTCTGATATTGATATTTTGATACTTGTTGATTTGCCTGCCGAAAAACTGTCAGATTACCGCGCCGGAATTGATTCGCTTTGCGGCAGCTTACTTTTTGAATACGGAGTTGTTGTATCCGCTATTGAAAAGGATATTAAAACCTATAATAAGTACGCAAATATTCTGCCGTTTTATAAAAATATTGCAAAGGACGGTGTGAAGATTGCATAATGAAAAATCGGTTAATATTTTAGAAAGATATTATATTGCAGTAAACACCGGCGTCGGTTATCCGCTTTTAAAAGATCCGCTTACATACACCGGTTACTTTTCAGAGGCGTTATCTTTTCCCGATATTGTAGACGCATATTTATATATAGAAAAACACGGGCTTGAAAAACTTGCAACAGTAATAAAAAGGTATTAAATCCCTGCTGACTTCAAAGGTGAAATCGGCAGGGATTTTACTAATGGCATTTTTTAATTTTTGTTGTCGCTAATTGGGCGCTTTGATAAGTTTAAGAAGACGGTCATGATTATTTGCAATCAAGATATTCCTTAAAGGCTTTCAGTTGTTTTGAAAGTGTATCGGAAAATTTATTCCATTCGGAAATATAGTTTGTTATGTCCGAAGCGGTACATAGCTTTATATCCGAAAGAACAAATTTTTCAAAGCTGTTTTTCCTGATGATATTATACGGAACGGTTATAATTCCCTCTTTAACAAGAACAAAATATACTCCGGTATGCTTGCCGTCAGAAATTGGATAATGCCAAAACAAATAATCGGCATAATTTTTCCTGTTTTGTTCGGCTGTGACGACTAATGCGTTATAATCTCCGCCGTTTGAATACAAAAGTTTCCTAAACTCTTTTTCGGAAAGCAGCTTTTCCGAATCAACGGCAGTGTCACTCACCGAACATAACTTTGACTCTATACCTGTTTTATAGGTGGAATCAAAACTTATTCCTATAAGCCAAAGTGCGTTTTGGGTAGCATAACATTCTTGCCAGCGCGCACCTAACGCAATGCCGAGCAGCATTGAAGATAAACGCATACCTATAAATTTCGCACTGTCGCTGTCTTCGGGTATGCTGTCCTCGGTCGTTTTGTCATCCGCCTTAACAAATTCAAGCAGCGTTTTAAGCTCCGCAACACTTAACCGCCTGTTCATTATTCGTACAGACCAGTATTCCGCATCCTCAAATGCAGCACAGCATACTGTTTTTCCCTTTAAAATCTTAGCTAAAGCCCTTTCTATGTAATGCGAAACCTCGTACCATTCAAGTTTGACGGACGAATATAAATTATTTTGCATTTTAAGATTCCCCCTTTTATCAGGCAATTTTCTGTTGACCCCAGCGAATGTACGAGCGTCCGTTTTCATCCTTTTCCTTACACATAATTTGAGATATAAGGTTATAGTCAACTCCGAACTTCTCATATATTTCGTCAAGGTCGGTCTTTTTGCCCTTCATAAACAAATTAAGCTTTTCCTTACACATAACCATTTGCAGCAGATTTGCCTCTATACTGTCCTCGGCGGTCACAAAGTAAATGTCCTTGTAATCCTTTGAGGTATAGCGTATAAACCGCATATAAAACTGGCTCATTTTAGCGTTATTGTAATGCAGTTCCGGCAGAAACACTTTATTGACATACTCGAAATTAACGCTTGAGGGCAGGCTCTGCTGTGTGCAAAGCAAAATACCGTTCCCGCTTTCTTTAAGCGTTTTACGCAGCTTTTTGCGGTTTGCAAAGGTCATTTTACCCGTCACCGTAAACAGTGCTCTGTCGGGAAATTCCTGTTCCAAAGCCTCTTTATACATTTGAAGAACATCTAAGTGCCTGACGCCTATCGCCACGATTTCATCACAGAAATCCGATACCATATTTACTACTTCGGATATTTTGGTGGGTGTTCCTCCGGTATATTCTTTGAGTGTATTCGGCGCCGCGCTTATCTTCATAAGGATAGATATTTGCTGTAAAATAACAAGTGCGCTGTCCTTACGGGAATTGCCCGTACTCGTAAAGTATTCATCCTTTAGCTTGTAAAACTCTTTCATTGCGATTTCGTATATCTCTCTTTCCTCTGCCGACATTTTTACAGGCACCTGATGAATCCTGCGTATTTCCTTTCCGACAATCTCCTCAAAGGTTCTTGTGATTACAGTCTTACCGAGCAGCTCGTTAAGAACATCCGAGTTATAAATATCCTGCGTCATTTTCTCAATTCCGAAAACCGTAGCCTTGCCCGGCAGGTGCGACGCCTTAAAAAGATTGTAGCCCCTTTTATATGCCGGTATCGGCATACCGAAATACTCGTTCTGCTCGTCCGAGAGATACCCTTTTCCATTCTCATAATCATAGGAATAGGTTTTCCTGCACCAAGAAATCATATTTGCCGAATTGTTATACATAAGCTCAAGCTGCGGGGCAAATTCGACTATATTGTTTCTTGTGCTGGTGCCCGTTGCCAAAAGCTTTGCTTTGCACCGTCTGAAACAGTCAAGCACGCTTTTTGCGGTTGCCGTTGAGGGGTTGGACATTTCATCGCTTTCATCGAAAACAAGCTGTATTTTCTGATTATGGAGCTTTACCCAACGCTTTACCTGCTTGCGGTATTTACTGAGAGCATTAAGGGTTATTATTACAAAATCGCCCTTTTTAATTTTCTCAATATCCGCAAGGCGCTGAACGAAAACATACGGCAATCCGAAATTTTCAAGCACCACATCCCAGTTGTTTCTTATGGATATGGCGGGCGATACCACCCAAGTATTATGCAAAAACTGCTTTTCCATACGGTATTTGCCTACGGCTATGCCTGCAAGGGTTTTACCCGAACCCTGCTCCCACTGGAGAAGTCCGTAACGCTTTTGCAGCATAAGGTTTAAATCGTGCTTTTGCACGGCGTTAAGACGGATTTCTTCCTCGTTTTCCGCGTCCCACAAAGAGAAGTCGTTTAACCATTCGGAAATTTCGCTGTCCTCTGTCATATCCGCAAAGGGTTGGCTTTGCACGATATACTCATTCTGCTTTCTGCGTATAAGTTTTTCATATCCCGGAAATTCATCGAAACAGCTTCCCGTGACAATATCGTACATAGGTATCGGCTTTTTCTGCTCCTCGGAAAGTGTTTTTACGGCTTTAGGGCTGTATCCCTTATACACAAAACCGTACTTCTGCTTTACAAGCGCCGTTCTGTCCTGTGCGGGCGGTGCGCTTTGCTTTTTTATAACATTTTTCAGGTACGCTATAACCTTTGCCTCGGTTATCCGCTTTTTGCACCATTCCTTATAATCCATATCTATGGGTTTGTCCTGATGCGCAAAACGGTAAAGATATTCGCTGCATTTGTTGTAATGCTCTTTGAGCTTTGGGTGGCACTTCACCTGATAAAGCATACTTTTAACCCTGTACTCGAAATCCGAGGATAAGGTGCCGTCTTTAGCAATCTCCCTTAAAATACCGTACCTGTTTTTACGCAGTTCAGACTGTGCGGCCGATAGGATATTTTCTTTAATCCAAGCGGCAATCTCATCGTAATTACCGTTTTTAAGAACCGTAAAGGACATTTCTTTTTTATACGGTTTAGTTACAGTATCGGTTTTGGACTTCCGCTGCCAATACTGAATTTTCGTGTCGTAGGAATTTACTCCGGTTGCCGAAAAGGAATCGGCAGGCAAAGCAACCTGCCCCAAAAAGTTAAAGCGCTTTTCCATATCCGCAATATCCGAGCCTGCCATAAATTCATCCGACAGAAAATAATCGGGGACAATTACAGCCATTATTCCTTTAGGCTTTAAAAGCGCCGCGGCTTTAAAGCAAAAATACATTTGAGATTTTATTTCCGTACCGCCGTCTATCCACCATTTAAGATTAAACGGCGGATTCCCCATAACATAATCAAACCGCATATCAGGATTGTAGAGCCTTATATCGCAGTTTTCTATATTTGCGTCCGGATACAGAAATTTTGCCACCTTGTATGCCTTAATATCCGTTTCGCAGCCGTACAGATTATGCTCGGTGGGAAGAAAATTAAAAAACGCGCCCGCACCGCAGGTAAGATCCGCCACGGTTTCGTCCTTTGATGGCGCTACACTGCTTACTAACAATTCAGCCAATTTCGGCGGGGTAAAAAACTGTCCGTTTTCAATATTCTTTTTTTCCTCACTGTAAGTATAATAGCTGTCGTAATCCTTACGGTTCAGTCCGTGCAGTCCGCCGTCGCCGGTATATGCATTATATACATCGTCCCCGGTAATACCGTACTTCTCGGTTTCCTTGTTATCTATAAGCTTTAACAGCTTTCGGTTAAATTCTTCCCGATCCTTTTGCTTTACGGAGCTTTGGTATATTTTGTACTTCATTCCGCAATTCCTCCGCTATCGACCGAGCCGAGATATTTCTGTGCAAATTCGCTTGCATTTTGCTTGCTTGTAAATTTCACATCAACCCGCCCGTTTTTAAAGCATTTAAGACTTTTAAGCTTACTTTTGCCGTCAAACTCTAATTCGGGCCAATTGAAATGACCGAAAATTTTTGTGATGGGATAGTCGTAATTATAAAACCGTCCCGTTTCATAATGCCAGAGCGCGGGTAAAATGTATCTCATTCTTTCTCTGAGTTCCCAATTGTCACTGCTGAACCAATATGTGTAATTACAGAAATAATCTTTGAAGCAAATTGTATCACCCTTTACCTCAAAACATCTTGTGTCGTGAATTGCAGAGTTTGAAGTGCTTTTTTCAATAATTTCATCCAATGCAAGTTCTGCAAAGGTTCTGCCGTCAAGCCGAATTAAAATCTGATCCAAAACATCATTAAAGCAAAGGGATAAATTTTCCATCGTTATTTCCCATTCACGGCATTGTATTTCATAGTTTTCATCTTCATCGTAAGCATATTCGGGCTTTTTAGGTATAAGACTATCCGCGATATCATCGATTTTTAACTCAACACTGTATATCCAGTTAAAATAATCTACAATGAATACAACAAAACGACGGTGAATAGCATAAATTGCTTTTTTAATACTATCTACCGAGAAATCCTTTATATTTGTATACCCGCGAGATACCCGTCCTCCTCTGTCGTAATCTCCGAGAATTTCACTCTGTGTCGCATCCATACTGTTACAGTATAAAACAAGTCCTTTTAAATCACTGAGCGCCGTTTCATAAGCCTTTTGATGCGTTTCGCCGTATTTCCGGTCTTCTCCGGATATTCGGTTATCCGCAGTCATATCCACATTTGCCAGTTTTTCAGCCAAATCCATTTTCATTCCTCTTTCCGTTGAAAACGGGCGCAGGAAAATTCCCGCACCCGTTTTTTATTTTATGCACACTCAGGCAATACCTCTGCCGCTTTAACAGGGCTTTTTTCGGGTGTTACCTTATATTCCGAATTCATTGTTTCAAAGTGTGCAAAATCCTTTGTAAAAGAAATAATATTAACCACTTTAGAGGTCTGTATTATTCCTTTTGAGCAGGCGATATATGCAGATATACCTTCTTTCAAGGGAAACACGATATGCCCGCTTATTAAAACCAAGCTTTTCATAAATTTTCCTCATTTCCGTTACGGCTTACTCTCTGAGCTTTTCCCGTTTAAAGGAACAACCACGGCTCCGATTTTCTCCATACGCTCGGCAAACTCACAAATATGATATATTGTATCTCCGACCTCGGTATGAAAATCATCAATATATCTGCATATGCGGTCGCAGGTTTCGCCGTCCGAATATGTAATACGGATACTCTCGCCGTCATTTATACGGAATTTTTCCGTATAATCGGGCGTTATAAACCTTATACCGTTTTCCGCATTACGCAAATGACCGTCAAGCCATTTTTTTATATAGCAATAACAATAAAGGTTATATTCGCCTTTGTGCGGGTTGAGCCTGCAAAGATAAGCGTAATCTTCAGAATCTACACGAACCCCGAATGAGCGTTTATCGTTTTCATAATTCAAGGCCTTGTCATGACAAAATTTGTTCAGAGTATCCCTATCCACAAGAAAACCACCGTCCTTACGGTAGGTGTTGATCATATCGTCAAATTCAGCCTTAAACTCGCTTGTTTTCAAATCCTTACGGTAATCGTTCCATGTGCTGAAAAAGCCTTTGCCGTTTGAATCCATATCCGCACGGAGATAGCCTATAAGACCGCACTGCATAGAAATCTGTGTGCTTTGCTTGTAGGTGTATTTCTGTTCGGATTTCTTCATTTTGTTAAGAACAAAATTCATTTTTCCTGTTCCTTTCTTATCAAAGCAGAGTTTCAATAATCACATATGTATCGTTAAGCGCGCGGTTAATATCCTTAAATGTCATTTTTTCCGTCCTTGCAATATCGTGCATACGAAAACCCGCGAGCTTCATACGGATTATGCGCATTTGCTTTTCAGTGATTGCAGCCGCTAAAGAATGAAGCAGCAGGCTGAAATTCAAATCTTCCAAAAGCCTGTTTTCCGCCACTGTCTCATTCGTTTTCAAGGAAGCATCATCTCCACTCTTAATATCAGAAAGGCTTACGGTTTGGAAATCCCGTTTTTTGCGTTCAAGATATTTCGTATGATTAGATAACTCCCTTCGCATTCTTTTCCAAGCAACCGTTGAAAACAAATACTTTTGCAATTCGGGTTTCTCGCAATACTCCTGCACCGCGCAAAGATAGCCGAATATAACGACATCATAATATTGCGATTCGGGCAGATTGTATTCGTTTAAAAACTCAAAAACGAGGTCGTGATTTAGCTCTGCTATCCTGCTTTGCTCTGTTGTTAACGGTTTCATCTTATATCTTTTCCTCCTAAAAATAAAAAAGAGACGCTGTATTGCCACAGCATCTCTTTTAACACATTGCGGCAATGCCGCATTTTCTTTTATGCTACGCTGAACGAATCGCCGTCATTTTCATTACCGTCGTCAATTTCGGTAAACGAGTCGATAGGTTCATTTCGTTCCTCGGTATTTATTGCGCGCTGCTCAAGCATTTCTTTAATGCCTGCACGTGCTTCAATCGCATATCTTTTTATTTCCGCAAGTTTTTCGCCGGTAAAATCTCCTAACAGCTTAAACACTGCAACCGCGTAATTATTCGGACCGTTTGTTTCTTTTCTGAGTTCAATATGAATAAGTGAACCCCATATCGGTCGGTTTCGCATTAAAAATGCCGATTGCACGAAGTTTGAGTATGCTTTAAGACTTGTGGGCGACAGCAGCAAGTTTATAGGCATCGGTTTTCCGCTTTCAAGAATATACAGACTGCGCATATTCTTACAAGCCTTGCCTTTACCGCCGTTCGGGTCCGATTCGTACTGATTGTACGGACAATCCACACAGGCGCCTCCGGGGTTGCCGTATCCTGTTTTGCCGTCGGGCGAGCTGCACACGGGTGAAGTGTTCATATCGTACTCCGAGCCTTCTTCCCAATATGCGTTGGTATTATGGTTGTAGATTAAAATACCTTCGATTGCGGGAACATAATCCGGTTTATCCGGACTTGCTCCCGGAATTTCAAACAGCGTTGACCCGCCGCCCGGAATTTTAATTCTGGGAAAGGTCATCATAATACCCTCGAAATCGTTAAGATCGTCAATCTGCTGTTCTACATTTTCTCCGCTCACTGACGGAAGTACGAAATTATCCAGTGTAGTTAAAGCGTTTTCATTTGTCATTTATTATTCCTCCGTTTTTAAGGCAGCGGTTACGCCGCCATAGAATTTATTCTGCTCCATTGTTTTTTAGGCATTGTAAGAATTTTATAACCTATGCTTTCAAGATCCGTTGCACGGTCATAGCTGTCTACATCCTGACTGAACCGCGTTACTGCGTTTGCAAGTCCGTAAAGCGATAAATCTCCGCCCTCTATGAGATGCTGCAAAACTCCCTTTTCCTCATTTTCGGTAATACCGAAGGTACGGCCGGTAAGCCTTACAAACTCGGGCACATCGGCGGTATTCATCGGCGTAGCCTTTGCGATACGCATATCCTCAACCGCCATTCTGAATCTTGTCTCGTCAACAGCCGCGCGCACAGAGTCCTTTATTTTTAATAAAAAGGCTTTATCGTCGGTTTCTACCGTTTCCTTTGAATAATAGAAAATTTCATTATCCGAAATTGTAGGGCCGAGATGCGTTTTGCGGTTTACCGCGTCGTTTATAACCATTCCGTTTTCGCAAACGAGCCTGTATACAAGCGGCTGAATATTAACCGCTCCGAGACCTACCTCGCTGTTGCTTATGATTATTCCCGCCTGAACCGTATCGCCGGGGGAAACATCGTCAAACAACCGTGGGTTTAACGCCTTTATATACATCTTACCGGGCGTCAGGTTACAGCTTACAATCTGCACATCGGGTATTTCGGAAACAATCGGCAATGTCGCCTGTGCAATATCGTAGTTATCTATGCGCTTATATCGGTCGCTCAAAAAGGCGCGTGCCTCGCCGTCAAGTGTGCGCAGCATTCGTCTGTCCTTAGAGCCTGCAAGCCATTCGTTTACATTTATGCTTAAAAGCTCCGGTTTTTCTTCCAGCATAAGATTATAATAATTCTGCGGTATGGATAAATAGCTCGCTAATTGCCTGTGAGCGTAAACGCCTATTCCGAGCGGAAGTATGCGGTCGTTGCCCTCTCCGTCAAGTATTCGGATAAGGGGGCTGCCGTTTTCCGCGTCCATATACAGCTTTGAAGACTCTACAATATAGTCCTCCATAACCTTTTTCTGTCTGAAAATTTCAGCGGCTAATTCGTTAAGTGTTATTCCTTTCTTCATAGAACCACCTACCAGCTTACCGCTAAACCGTTATATACGCTCTTTGCTGCAATTCCTGCGCCTGCGAGTACCTTTATAAGCCTCGGATAATACACTCTTTCGGGAAAGTCGGTAAGATGAGATACCTCTACGGTTTTATCTCCCTGCTCTACAACGCAGCTTCCGTCGTCCCTTACAGTCAGGGTGTTATGCCCTCTTGAGCTTAAATCCGCTATAAGGTTTTTAAGTATAACTCGACCGCTCTTTTCAAACCATATCTGCGGATCTGTTTCGTTTTTCGGTTTCTCCGCCGTTTCATCTCTGCATTCGGTCTGTGCCGCACTCTTAAAGCTGACGGCTTTAAGAAAGGTACATTCTATATTTGCAGAATTATCGAACGAAATATCCGCGAAGTTATAGTCATCAACATTAAAAAGCCTTATTCTGCCGGTTTCACCCTCGGTTATAACCTTTTCGGGCGCGGCAGTTTCCCACTTCCATACAGCGTTAGGGTAAATACTTTTTATGTATCCCGTTATCCTGTGGTTTGCATTGCACAAAAGCAGGTAATAAAGCCTTTGCAGCTCTGCGCCGTTACTTCCGCTGTGATTTTGCGGTTTTTTTCGGATTTTCCTCAAATTTCTGCGATACTTATACCGTTTTATTACCGGCATTAAAAACACCGCAAAGGAATATGCTATCCAAAGTGCAAAAACACCCATAAGGAAAATGCGCTGCGTATTGCCTCTTAAAAAGCATATACCCGCTAAAACCGCCGCTGTGAGCACCGAAACCGATCCCCACAGCCTTTGTAATCTTCTCATAAATTTTCCCTCTTTCTTTTCCGTAAAACAAAAAAAGAGGAACCGCTGCGTTTTTCTTTTAACACATACGGTTCCTCTGACTATTCGGGATATTCCCGACATTATTTTGTTTTAACTTTGTCCGTTATCTGTATGATAACAAAATTTCTTTTCATTTTCTCCTTTCTGCCCGAAGGCTTTAATATCTATATAAAAAGCGCCAACTGAAAATTCCGCGCTTAAAAAAGCGGAAATTAAAGTCGGCACTTGATTACAAACTCATCATATATGTGCGATGTAACATAAAGCGTTACGGTTGCCGCATACGGCTTGCACAAAAATCAATTACAAAAGTATATTACCACAATATATTGTGGTTGTCAAGGATTGAATTACCTTATATATAATTTGATTTTAAAAATTTAATTTTTAATTGAAGAAAAAACAGAATATTTCCCGTTTTTATAATTGTACGGATTAAAAACCGATTGTGTACCTTGAAAACTTAATAAACTTCTATCGGGAGTTATACAGGAGTTACGGACAGTATGCCGTGATGATACGTCGGAGCATACCCGTAAATTAAACAGCGCATAGCGCAGCCTGCAAATACGCGGTTGAAAAAGCGCAGGAAATGGCTCGGTATGAAGATTCAGTTTAAAACAATTACATTTTTTATTTAGGGCGGTTGTCAGGCAGTTGTTGATGTTTTAAGGCGAAATTTGTATAATATACTATGTCGTGATAGAGATCAAACTGTATCTGTTCAACTGTCCGGAAAGGAGAAAATATGGCAGTTGAAAATAATAATAACTCTTGTCAGGCCAACGCCGAAAAAAGAACTTGTTCTGTTCAGGAAATAGCTGAAATTTTACAGATAAGCAAGAGTATGGCATATGCTGTCTGTAAGGACGCACCTTTTAAAACGGTGAAAATCGGCAAGTATGTCAGAATTTCAAAGCCTTCTTTTGATGCGTGGCTTGATAGTATGAATCAATAAAGGAGATACAGTCATGGCATCTATTATAAAGAGAAAAAAAGCATATTCCGTGGTTTACAGCTACACAGACGAAAGGGGTGAAACAAAGCAAAAATGGGAAACCTGTCATTCGCACAAGGAAGCGTTGAAAAGGAAAGCAGAAATTGAAAATCAGCAATTTAACGGAACTTTTCTGTCTCCAAATAAAACCACTGTGTCGAGCTTTCTCGACGATTTTGTTCGCACCTACGGTGTCAACAAGTGGGGCGTTTCTATGTATGACAGCAATACAGCCATTATTGCGAATTACATCAACCCGATCATAGGTGAGCTGGAAGTCCAGGCAGTCACAGCCCGTGTTGTGGATCAATATGTTCAGAAGCTGAAGAAGACGCCGGCGGTTTCACGAGGCAGCCGAAAACCAAGGACCGAGTATGTGACGGACAAAACGATTGTCAAGATCATAAAGGTCTTGCGCTGCGCTTTTAAGCAGGCGGTGCGTTGGGAGCTGATCGGAAAGAATCCGTTTGATAATGTGGTGCTGCCAAAGGTTGAGTACAAGAAGCGAGACATCTGGGACGCCGATACGATACGCAAGGCGTTAGACGAATGCACGGACAGCAAGCTCTATATTGCCATGAATCTGGCCTTTGCCTGCTCACTCCGTATGGGTGAGATCCTCGGCCTGACATGGGACAATGTTCATGTGGAAGATGCGGACATTGCCGCAGACGATGCTTACATTTTTATCGACAAGGAGCTTACACGCTGTACGAAGCAGGCAATCGAGATGTTGGGAGAAAAGGATATATACCATATCTTTGTGCCGCTCATGCCGAACACCAGCACCCGTATCGTTCTGAAAAAGCCGAAAACCGATTCCAGTATCCGCAAGGTGTGGCTGCCGAAAACGGTAGCCTACATATTGAGAGAGTGGAGAACAGCGCAGGAAGAACTGAAGGAATTTCTCGGTAATGAGTACCAGGACTTCAATCTTGTGGTTGCCTTGCCCAACGGACGCCCCTGTGAAAACCGCATTATCGAAAAGGAGTTTCTGATGCTCAAAGAAAAAGCAGGGCTTCCCAATGTGGTTTTCCATTCGCTCCGGCATTCCAGCACTACCTATAAACTGAAGCTCAACCACGGAGACCTGAAGGCAACACAGGGCGATACGGGTCATGCGGAAATTGATATGATTACAAAGGTGTATGCGCATATTCTTGATGAAGACAGAAAAATCAACGCACAGAAATTTGAAAGTGCGTTCTATTCTAACCCCGATTTAAGAAAAGTTACGCCGCCGCCGGAAGAATCACAACCCCAAACCGTTGACCTTGCGGCACTGATTGAGCAGCTGCAAAAGTCGCCTGAACTTGCTAATACTTTGGCTTCGATCATCGCAGGTCAAAAGGCTTGCTAATGAGAAATTAGCAAATTTGCAGATTTCATTAGCAAATTTTAAAAAATCGTTCGAATCCAATTAGCAAACTTTTTTTAAGGCTCGGTAACAGAAAAAATTTGCGGCAGGCAGTAAAAGCCGCTTAATAGGCGGAAAAACAAAAAACGCCGCAAACCCTTTGAAATAAAGGCTTACAGCGGTTTTTCTGGCGTCCCGGAAGGGATTTGAACCCCCGACCCCACGCTTAGGAGGCGTGTGCTCTGTCCAGCTGAGCTACCGAGACATTTGCTAATAAATATGAAATTTTAGGTATAAATTAAAGCCTGTGGATACGAACGATCGCCCGCTTAGGAGGCGGACGCTCTATCCTGCTGAGCTACCGGCGCATATGCACCGCCGAAACGGTGCAAGGCTAATTATATCATATTATAGCAAAAAGTCAAGTTTTTTAAAAACGGAACGGCAGGTATTACGGTACTGAAATGCCGAGCTCCTTTGCAACGCTTAAAGTGTTTTCAAAGGTATCCTCAACATTCAGCGAAATATATGTGTATTTAAAATCTTTATCCACGCCGCTTATCTGAAGGTTAAGCTGACATTCATCGGTTATGCTCTTATAGGTAGCTTTGGGCAGATCGGAAATATATGCCTCAACCAATTTTTTCAGCTGCGCCTCGGTTACGGCAATTTCTTCCGTGGCAACCTCTTCGGTAGAGTTTTCATCGCCGTCCGCCGAAACATAGCCGGTGGTGTAAACCGAGCGGTTGGTTGTTATATTTCCCAGTATTTCGCTGCGTATGCTGTTTATATGCTCGGGGCTTTTGTAAAGCTCAAGCAGCAGCGGCATATAATTTGAATAATTTATTCTGTTATAGGTCCGTACAAAATGCCTGCCGTTTTTAAGGGTGTAGTCAATATTCAGGTAATCCCCGCCGTCGTCTTCATTATTTACTATTTTCCCATGGAGCTGCAGCACCGTTTCGGGCTCCTTCACAGTCATTTGCATGCCGGTAAACTCTACGGTTATGCTTTCTATTTTATTTGCGGCAGGGACGCGCTTGCTGTAACCGAAGCAGCCGGTTACAAGTATCACGGTGAACGAGCCGAGCAGCGCTACGGATACCGCACCCATAATGGCGGATTTTTTAATTGTTTTAAACCCGCGGTCGTTAATTGCGCCGAAGATTATTGACGCAAGCACGCCGCCGACAACCGCAAATACCCAAAATACGAAGTTAATATCACCCTCGGCGAATATAGAGCCTACACCGAACGCGCCGAGAACACCTACTATAAGCCCGCACACTATATATATGAAATTATACGCATAGGAGATACCGCTTTTCTCGCTCTTTCTGCCACGGTAAAGCGCAATGCTCACCGCAAGTGAGAAAAAGGTGATTATAAGCAGCTTCACAGCGAAGAATATTTCCGACCGGGCGGGCAGAACACCCTCAAGTATGTTTGCAAACCTGTTAAAGGCAAACCAATAGGGCGACGATGCGTTTACAATGCTTTCGGTATAATTGTAGGGATAGCCGAAAAGGAAATTTTGACAAAGCAAGGAATTTATAAGCTGAACCAGCACTATACCTATATTAAATGTAAAGAATGAGATAATAAGGTCGAAAATACTGCCGGCGCAAATCATAAATATAAGCGAAAACGCCGCCAGTGCAAACAGTATAAGCAGGTTAAAGGCGTAGCCCTTTAAAATAGGCTTTATGCTGCACTCAACATATTTTGAAAGCTTCAGCCCGCACATTGCGCCGTAAACCAGCGTTACGGGAATGATTATAGGCAAAACGCTTGAGATAAGCCGCGCAAACAAAAGCCCCACGCGGGTTGTGGGTAATGAATGGAAAAAGTCGCTTGAGCTGCGGCTGTAAAGAAACGCAAAGTTTATAAACATATAAACAAGCGCCGCCGCGACCGACGCAACAGCCGTTATCATCATAAGCAGGGGGGCTACGGAGTTCAGATTATAAGCCTTGGCTGTGTTTTCGTAAATCCGCTCAATTTTAAGCAGTGTGTAAACGGGGCAGGCAAGCAGGGCTACGACCGTCATAAGCACGGTAAGCCCTGAGGTTCGTTTTAGCGAATAGGCAAGCAACCGCCTTGCGGGGTGAAAGCTATTCGGCAATGCTTTTGACGTCATATCCGTTCACCTCCAGCTCATATACAAACGTTTCTTCAAGCGACGGCTCAATACACTCAGAAAAAATGGGGGAGAGCCGATTTATATAATTCATAATTTCTTCCTCATCACCGCGCACTATCATTTGCAAAAGCGACCCGCTGCGCTCGGCCTTGATAACGTCAAGCCCCGAAAACGCCGTTACGTCGGGCACACCGCGAAAAGCCGCCTGAACCTTGTGCAGGCTGCTTTTAAGGTTATCTACCTCGTCGCTCAAAACCATATGCCCATTATGCACAAGCCCTACGCTGTCACACAGGTCCTCTAACTCGCGCAAATTGTGCGAGGCGATAACCGTAGTCATATTCCGCCCCGTAACGCCCTCTACCAATATGCCTTTCAGCGCCTTGCGGATAACCACGTCAAGCCCGTCGAACGCTTCGTCGAGCAGTAAATAATCGGGTGAAGAGGCGATTGCGGTTATAAGCGCTGCCTGCCGCTGCATACCCTTTGACATTGTGGATATTTTAGCTTTATAATCAAGCGGAAAAATTTCGAGCAGGCGGTTGTAAAGCGTGTTGTCAAAGCGGGGGTAAAGCCTGCGGTAAAAATCCGCCGTTTCCTTTATTGAGGCGTTCGGCATAAAATACGGCGTATCGCCGAGGTAGGCAATGCGTGACTTTATTTGCGGGTTATCAAATATTTTTTCACCGTTTGCGGTAATGCTGCCGCCGTCCGGCATATACACACCAGAAGCAAGCCTTAAAAGTGTGGATTTTCCCGAGCCGTTTGAGCCGACAAGCCCGTATATAGAGCCCTCGCCGATAGTAACATTTACAGAGTCGAGCGCCTTTTTGCCGCCGAAAATTTTAGTGAGGTTTTCAGCCTTTATCATTTCGCGTCCCTCTCTTTTTCAAACATTTCGGAAACTATTTCCAAAAGCTCCTTTTCCTTAAGCCCAAGTTCTGCCGCGGCAGATACCGCCGCGCGAAAATCTTTTTTTGCCGACATTATAACCGCCGTGTCCGCTGCGGCGTCGTCCGATATAAACGACCCCTTGCCCTTTACCGAGTATATAATGCCGCTGCTTTCAAGAATCTGGTAGGCTTTTTGTATAGTGTTCGGGTTTACGCCCAGCTCCACCGCGAGAGCGCGCACGCTCGGCAGCTGCTCGCCGCTTTCTACAAGCCCCAGCGCCTTCATCCGCACAAAGCCGTTCACTATCTGGTCGCAAATAGGAACACCGCTTTTATAATTAAGCTTGAGCATAACGCACCTCCCCGAAACTGTATTAGTCTTTATAGTACAGTTAAATAATACACTGTAACGCGCCGTTTGTCAATAAAAAATTTATGAATTTTATCATCTTGCAAAAAATGCCGAAAGTTGTATAATATAATAGTTTTAAAAATACTTTAAGGGGTTGTTTATTTTGGGTGAATACGGATATTTACTTGCATTGGCGCTTATATTGCTTTTTACGAAAATTTTCGGGCTTGCAACCGCGCACGTTCATCTGCCGCAGGTGGTGGGCGCGCTTATTGCGGGCATACTTTTGGGACCGAGCGGGATAGGAATACTTCACGAATCGGATTTCCTTACAAAAACCGCTGAAATAGGCGTTATAATGCTGCTTTTCATAGCGGGAATCGATACGGATATAAACGAGCTTAAGCACACAGGTCCTGCCGCATGCTTAATAGCCGTTTTGGGCGTTGCTGTGCCTATAATCGGCTGCGGCGGTGTTTACTGGCTCTTCTTCTCGCGCAGTTTTTCGTATGCAAGCTTTATGAAAGCGGCGTTTGTTGGCATTGTTTTTGCGGCAACCTCTGTGAGCATAACGGTGGAAACGCTAAACGAAATGGGCAAGCTTAAAACAAAGGTGGGCGCAACGCTGCTTTCCGCCGCTATAATCGATGATATTATAGGCATAGTGGTATTAAGTATTTTATCGGCTATGAGCGACAGCTCGGTCAGCCCCGCTATTGTAACCCTTAAAATATTCGGTTTCTTTGTATTTACCGCCGCGGTTGGGTTTATAGTATACAAGGTGTTCAAGCGCATAGCAATAAACCACGCCACAAGCCGCCGCGTAGCGGTATGGGCAATGGCTTTCTGCTTTATTATGGCGTTCTGCGCCGAAAAATTTTTCGGCGTGGCGGATATTACCGGCGCATATTTCGCCGGCGTGATACTCTGCAATGTAACCGATTCGCGCCAGTATGTGGCAAAAAAGGTTACCGCCGCCTCGTACCTTGTTTTCTCCCCTGTTTTCTTTGCGGGAATAGGGCTTAAAACCGAGCTTAACGGCATAACGCCGAATATAATAGTTTTCGCGCTGGTGCTGGCGGTAATGGCGGTAATAACCAAAATTATCGGCTGCGGGCTGGGCGCTAAAATCTGCAAAATGACCCCGCATGAGTCGCTGACAGTAGGCGTGGGAATGGTAGCGCGCGGCGAGGTTGCGCTTATGGTGGCGCAAAAAGGCATTGAAAGCGGAAATATTGACCCCAAGGTGTTCCCCGCAATAGTGCTGTGCGTGGTTATAGCTGCGCTTATAACTCCCGTGCTTTTAAAGCTTGTAATTTCAAAAGGAAAAACCGAAGCTCCGCCTGCCGAGGCCGCAAAGGCATAATTAACAAAAATCTTTCCTCTTTCATATTCTGTGAAGAGGAAAGATTTTTTTATTTTCGGGGGAGATAATATGCCTATAATATATTTAAGCCCGTCCACACAGGAATTTAACCCGTATTACGGCGGGGGAAACGAAGAATACTATATGAACCTTATAGCCGACGCAATGGAGCCCTACCTTGCGGCAAGCGGAATACAGTTTACACGCAACACGCCCGATATGACCGCCGCTTCCTCCATATCCGCGTCAAATGCCGGTAATTATGATTTACACTTAGCCCTACATTCAAATGCAGTGGGCAGCGGTCAGCAGCCCACGGTGCGCGGAATAGATGTTTATTACTACCCCACAAGCGTAAACGGCAAGCGCTTTGCCGATATT
Source organism: uncultured Eubacteriales bacterium (assembly GCA_934486705.1). GTDB lineage: Bacteria > Bacillota > Clostridia > Oscillospirales > Acutalibacteraceae > UBA737. The sequence goes on along the minus strand of CAKSQS010000006.1, from coordinate 57,959 downwards.
GCGGCAAATAATCTGCAACTTATATACCCGCTGCCGGGTATGGTGAAAACCGTTCCGACAACAAGGCTCGGCGAGGTTGCAAGGGTTCGTGCGCCGGGCGTGCTTATAGAATTAGGCTACCACGATAACCCGCTCGACGCCGACTGGATACGCAACAATATAAACAATATTGCCGAAAACCTTGTGCTATCGCTTACGGAGTATTTCGGAATACCCTTTAATATGCCGCAGCCCATACAGGTGGGGTATGTCGCTACCGAGGGCTCTAACCTGAATATCCGCTCCCGCCCCGATATAGGTGCGCCCATAATAGGTAAAATACCGAACGGCTCGGAAATCGTGATATACAACCGCCTGCCCGAATGGGATTTGATAGGCTACGGCGGGGTTGTGGGCTATGTCAGCAACAGGTATGTGGCGGTTTAGATTTCAAATAAAAAACAGCGGCAGCTCTCTGTAAAATGAGGGCTGCCGCAATTATACCATAAATACCGACCGTAAAAAATCACCTTTTAGGAAAAGGCATTTTTTCGGGCAGCTCCAAAATATAATCTGCCGAAACATTATAGTAAATACATAATGCTTTTATTATATGCGCGGGTATTTCGCTTTCTCCCCGCTCCCAACGCTGATACTGTGTTGTGTGTTCGTTCAGCAATTCTGCAATCTGTGCTTGAGTTTTGTCATTGTCTTTCCTTAATTCTCTTATTCTCTGATATTTGTATTTCATTTTCGGCTCACCCCAAAGTTATTTTATCAGAAAGCACACTGATGTGAAAAATTATGTAATGCGCAGACAATACAGGCTTTTAAATATCCAAAAGCTTAAGAACAGAGCATTTCAATACCTTTGCAAGATGAACAAGCTCTATATCCGTTACAAATCTTTTACCGCATTCTATTCTCTGAACGGCGTTTTTATCTATATCCAATCCGTCAAGCTGCAATAAATCGGCAAGCTTGCGTTGAGAAATATTCATTTCTTTTCGGAAATTATATACTTTTTTACCGCAAATATTATTCAATCCGTCAGAATTTTTGTTTATAAACATATATTTTTTCTCCTTTTGACATTTAGTACTTGTCAACAGAAAAATTATATGCTATACTAAATTAAAATATGACATTCAGTGAATGTCATACACAAGCAACGGAGAAAACAAAATTTTGTAAGCACTATATACCGTGATATTAAAGGTATAGCCCTTTAATATATGCCGGCTTTGCCGGTTTCTTATACAGAACCCCTTTTTCTGTATAAGAGAATATGCCAGGAGCGTTTGTTTCCCGGCATATTTGTTCGTATTGAAAAAACAAAAGAGGGCACGTTTTCGGAGAAAAAGCCGTCAACGAAGTTGACTGATGGGTATTCTTCTAACGTCTACCATCTAATATCTAACATCTAATTTGTAACAACCCCTCCGTCATAGCTTACGCATGACACCCCCCTTACACAGGGGAGGCAGTCAGGCTCCCTTCTTTTCGGCTTTGCCGAAATAGAGGGGAGCTGTCAGCCGAATGGCTGACTGAGGGGTATTTTTCTAACATCTAATATTTAATTCACTCGTTTTTATCCTTAGCCGTTATAATTACAAACGCTGCGGCGCATATTATTGCCGAAAGCAGCGACCCCGCCGCAGTAGCAAGCCCCATGGGGTAAAGCGTTTCGGGAAACATTGAAGACATTAAATACGAGCCGGGAACGCGCACAAGCAGTATTGCGATTATATTGTGCATAAACGATATTCCCGATTTGCCGCAGGCGCAGAAATACCCGCTGAACGCAAAGTGTATTCCGGCGAAAAGGCAATCCCACGCATAGCCGCGCAGGTACTCCCCGCCGAGCCGTATGACCGCCGCGCTATCGGTAAAAAGCGATACCGCCCCGCGTGATAAAAACTGCATAATAACCGCTACCGTGCCGCCGAAGCCCGCAGCGATGAAAATTGCGTAAAGCAGCGTTTTTTTGGCGCGTTCGGGCTTTTTCGCCCCGATATTCTGCGCGCCGAGCGCCGAAACGGCGGAAAGCATGGAAGACGGTACAAGAAACAGAAAGCCGATTATTTTTTCAACAATTCCCACCGCCGCCGCGTCGTTAAGCCCGCGGCGGTTTGCTATTACGGTAATTACCATAAATGCAATTTGAATAAACCCGTCCTGCATGGCAACGGGCACGCCTATTTTAAGAATTTTACCGGTTATTTGTTTATCGGGCTTTAAGTCCGCTTTTTTAAGCGCAAATTCGGTTTTGCGCCTTTTTACAAAGATAAGCGATATAACAACGCTTATAGCCTGGGAAAGGGTCGTGCCGAGCGCCGCTCCCGCAGGGCCCATGCCCAAAGCGCCTATAAACAGGTAATCGAGCGCTATATTGGCGGCACAGGCAACCGCTATAAAGTACATGGGGCTTTTGCTGTCCCCCATGCCGCGAAAAACTGCGCTTATAATATTATACGCCGTTATAAACGGTATGCCTATAAAGCAAATTGTAAGGTAATTTACCGTGCCCGCAACTGCGTCTGCGGGGGTTGAAACGGCGGAAACTATATCGTGGCGCAAAATAAGCAGTAATAATGTCAGAGTCACGGAAAGCCCCATAAACAGGGTTACGGTGTTTCCCGTAAAAAGCGCCGCTTTTCGGCTGTCCTTTCCGCCCACAGCCTGACCGATATTTACCGTAGCGCCCATTGCAAGCCCCACTATCATTACCGTTAGCATATGCATAACCTGCGAGCCGACGGAAACCGCGGTAGTATCGGCAACGCTGCCGAACTGACCTATTATAAGCAGATCCGCCATTCCGTAAAGGGTTTGCAGGAAAAAAGATAAAAGGTACGGCAGCGAGAAGAACAAAAGGTTCTTCATTACGCTGCCGCTTGTTAGATCCCGTTTCATACCGAAACTTAACCCCCGAGGTAAGCCTTTTTAACCGAGTCGCTCTGTGCAAGCTCTGCGCCCGTGCCCGAAAGGGTAATTCTGCCCGATTCAAGAACATACGCGCGGTCGGCTATTCTAAGCGCCATTTCGGCGTTCTGCTCCACCAAAAGAACGGTAGTTCCCGCCTCGTGCAGTTCCTTTATTATATCGAAAATCTGCTGAACAAGTATCGGGGCTAAGCCCATTGAGGGCTCGTCAAGCATTAAAAGCTTCGGCTTGCTCATAAGCGCCCTGCCCATTGCAAGCATTTGCTGCTCGCCGCCCGAAAGCGTGCCGGCAACCTGGTTTTTGCGGTGCTTAAGGCGCGGGAAACGCTCAAAAACATCCGCAATGCCTTCTTTAACATAGCCCGGCTGTGTATAAGCGCCCATTTCAAGGTTTTCAAGCACGGTCATATGCAAAAATATACGTCTGCCCTCGGGAACGTGCGCCAAGCCCTTTGATACAAGCTTGTGCGCCTCGGCGTGGGAAATATCCTCGTTCATAAGGGTTATACTGCCCGTTTTTGAGTGCATAAGCCCAGAAATGGTTTTAAGTGTGGTTGACTTGCCCGCGCCGTTAGCGCCTATAAGGGCTACAATTTCATCCTCATGCACTTCAAGCGAAATGCCCTTAAGCGCGTGAATATTGCCGTAATAAACGTTTATATCATTTACCTTCAGCATTGCCGTCAGCCTCCTTCTTCTTTCCGAGATACGCCTCAATAACCTTGGGGTTCGCCTTAATTTCATCCGGCGTGCCCTTGGCTATTATCTTGCCGTGGTCAAGCACGCAAATACCCTCGCATATATTCATAACAAGGCTCATATCGTGCTCTATAAGCATTATTGCAATGTTGAATGTATCACGTATACGGCGGATATTTTCCATAAGCTCCGCCGTTTCCGAGGGGTTCATGCCCGCCGCAGGCTCGTCAAGCAAAATGATGCTCGGATTTGTGGCAAGCGCTCTTACAATTTCAAGTCTTCTCTGCGCGCCGTAGGGCAGCGAGCCTGCCTCTTCGTTTGCCACATCTGCCATTGAGAAAAAGTCAAGCAGCTCAATTGCGCGCTCGTTTGCCGTTTTTTCGGCTTTTTTATAGCCGAAGCCGTGGGTAACGGATGCGAAAAAGCCCTCTTTAATGGAATTGTGAAGCCCCACCTTTACGTTATCAAGCACCGTCATATTGGAAAACAGGCGTATATTCTGGAAAGTACGCGCAATACCCATTCGGTTTACCTGTGAGGTGTTTTTGCCGGCAGTTGACTTGCCGTTGAGCATAATAGTGCCGCGGGTAGGCTGGTAAACGTTTGTAAGCAGGTTGAAAACGGTGGTTTTACCTGCGCCGTTAGGCCCTATAAGTCCCGAAATTTCGGTTCTGCCAACAGTTATGGAAAATTCGTCAACCGCGGTAAGACCGCCGAAATCTATTCCCAAATGATGTGTTTCAAGCACGGGGCTTTTATCAATATCGCGCTCGGGGACAATAGCGCCCGAGGGGTAAGGAACCATTTTATCCATTTGCCTTTGCCTCCCCGTCTTTATTTTTGCGGAATATTCCGTCTAATTTGATTTTGGTGTTTTCAAAAAAGAGCTTTGCTTTTGTGCTGTTTTTAAGCAGCATTACCGCAATAAGCAGTATTGCGTAAATAAGCATACGGTAATCGCCCGCGTTTATATTGCGCAAAAGCTCGGGCAGCATATAAAGCAGGGCGGTTGCTATAATAGTACCGAAAATATTGCCCATTCCGCCGAGCACCACGAAAACAAGAATTAAGATTGAAGTGTTAAAGTTGAACTTTTCCGCCGCGATAGCCGAGAAATTCATGGCGTAAAGCACGCCCGCCATACCTGCCAAGGCAGCCGATGTAATAAATGCGGTAAGCTTATATTTTGTAATGCTTATGCCTACCGATTCGGCGGCTATGCGGTTATCCCTTATAGCGGTTATAGCGCGGCCCGAGCGGCTGTAAATAAGGTTGATTACCACAAAGAGCGTAAAAAGTATAAGTATAAACCCTGCCGTAAAGGTGGCAATTTTGGTTATACCCACCGCGCCCTGCGGACCGTTGAGAATAATTCTGCCGTTTTTCATACCGAGGCTTGCCGCGTCCTTCATATTAACGTGAAGCCCGCTTTTATCAATACCAACATAAAGGCAGTTGATTATATTTTTAATAATCTCGCCGAACGCGAGGGTTACTATTGCAAGGTAGTCGCCCGAAAGCCGCAAAACGGGTATACCTATTAAAAAGCCCATTATTCCCGCAATTATGCCGCCTGCAACCATTGCAATAACAAGCCTTACCGGGTCAGAGCCCACCTTATCCTGCAGCGCTGCCGTGATTATAGCGCCCGTAAACGCGCCCACGCTCATAAAGCCCGCGTGCCCGAGCGACAGCTCGCCCAAAACACCTACGGTGAGGTTAAGCGAGATAGCCATTACTATATATGCGCAGATAGGAATTAACTGACCGGAAATGGAGTTGCTTATCATACCCGCGTTTTGCAGCGGGAAAAGAAAAGCGAATAAAACTATTACAAGACCGTATGTCTTAATATTTGTTCGGGCATATTTGCTTAAGCCCTTGTATTTTGAAGCGATACTCATATTTCCCACCTCACACCTTTTCCGTTATCTTCTTGCCGAGCAAGCCGGTAGGCTTAACAAGCAGTACTATTATAAGCACCGAGAAAACAATAGCGTCGGACAGCTGGGTAGAAATATACGCCCTGCCGAGAATTTCTATAACGCCCAAAAGTATGCCGCCTATCATAGCGCCGGGAATTGAGCCTATGCCGCCGAAAACCGCCGCCGTAAACGCCTTTATACCGGGCATTGAGCCGGTGGTGGGTATCAGCACGGGATATGCCGAGCAAAGCAAAACGCCGGCTATTGCAGCCAAAGCGCTGCCTATTGCAAAGGTCATTGAAATGGTGCGGTTTGTGTTTATGCCCATAAGCAGAGCCGCGTCCTTATCTTCCGATACCGCGCGCATCGCCTTACCCATTTTACCCTTTTTGGTAAAGAAGGTAAGCCCTACCATTATAAGCACGCAGGCGGCAACGGTAACAAGCGACTCGGGCGTTATTATAAGCTTGCCGTCAAACAGTGAAATGGATTTAAACGGCACTACCGATGTAAACGCGCGCGGAGTGCTGCCCCAGATTATAAGCGCCGCATTCTGCAAAAAGTAGCTCACGCCGATAGCCGTTATAAGCACGGCAAGCGAAGTCGCCTTTCTTAAAGGACGGTAAGCAAGGCCCTCAATAAGAATACCCAATACCGTACAAACAGCCATTGAAATAAGTATAGACAGCACCGTAGGAATACCTAAGTTTGTAGAGCATATGTAAGAAACATATGCGCCCACCATAATAATATCGCCGTGTGCAAAGTTCAGCATTTTCGCTATGCCGTAAACCATTGTGTAACCGAGCGCTATTATGGCGTAAACGCTGCCGAGACTTATTCCGTTTATTAAGTTGGAAATTAAAGTCATTGCTTACACCCCTTTTAAAAACGGGAAAACGGGGTCATAATAAGACCCCTTTTCCCTATTAAACCGAATACGGATTATTTATCCATACCAACGTATGCACCGTTTTTGATTACCATGCCCTTAGGAGACTTGGAAACTTCGCCTGTGGTCTTCCATGTCATACCTGTACCGGTAAGACCGTCAAACTTAAAGGAAGAATCTGTGAACTGTGCGGTCAAAGCCTCGCATATATCGGCTGCCTTATCGCTTGCCTTTACGCCCTTTGCCTTGCAAGCGTCATAGAGCGCATAAATGCAGTCATAGGTGTCTGCCGCGAACTGGTTCGGAGTCTCGCCGAATTTCTCTTTGTACTTTGTAACGAAATTCGTGGTCTTTTCATCGGTTGCGTCAGCCGTGAAAGGAGTTAAAAGCATAACATCCTCTGCAAGCTTGGTATCAAAGTTTTTAACGGTGAGTATACCGTCCATACCATCAACGCCGAAGAACTTGGGAGTATAGCCCATCTTGTTTGCCTGGGTCAGTATGAGGGATGCCGGAGTATAGTAGATCGGGAGGAAGAGCAGATCCGCACCCTTTGCCTTAGCGTCGTTAAGCTGAGCGGAGAAGTCGCTGTTGGTATCATCCGGGAAGGTGGTAGTGCTTACAATCTCAAGACCTTCTTTTTTAGCCTCGGCCGCGAATTTCTGATAGATACCGGTCGAATAAGCATCACCGTTGTTGTAGATTATCGCAATCTTGGTGCCGAGCTTCTGCTCTTTTATATACTGAGCGGAAGCAACACCCTGGTTCGGGTCGGTAAAGCACATCTGGAATACGTTATCCTTACGTTGAATGGTAACGTTGCCGTCACTGTCGGGCTGACCGCCTATAACGTCGGTGGAAGAAGCGGAAGGAGTAAGCTGGAATATCTTATCGGAATTGGTCTCGGTGGAAACCGCAATGCAGGGCTTTGTGGTAACAGTACCCATAAGGATCTGCATACCCCAGTCCTTCAGCTTGTTATAAGCGTTAACGGACTTTTCAGCGTCGTTTTCGTCATCCTCAAACTGCAGCTCAAACTGTACGTCCTCGCCCTTTGCGTTGATTTCCTCAACCGCAATTTCAGCAGCGTTTTTAACTGCCTGGCCGTAAATAGCCGCTGCACCGGTGATAGGTCCTATACCGCCTATTTTGATCTTGCCGCTTGAAGAGCCGCTGTCCTTAGAGCCGCCGCATCCGGCCATAGCGGTAAGAACGAGGGCAGCCGACATTGCCGCGCTCATAAATCTTACAAATTTTTTCATTTTAAACAACCTCTTTCAAAGTTTTTTTATATTTAACAGCCTTAATGGCTGATAAACAACACTGATAATAAAAATGACCTTGCTTCCTTTTGAAAAGCAAAGTCAATAACAATAAATTCTTTTCAGCTGACTATCGGCTCGATAGGTGTCGCTTTGCTTTTCATATAAATATATTTGGAAATTCCGACTGCTTTTATAATAATGAGCTGTAGGAAAATAATGGCGCTAATTACAAAAAGGGACACTGTGTTGACGACAGTGCCCTTCATAATACGTATTACAGAGACAGACGAAAACTCAGGTGCGGTATTGGCATCTGTTGACTGTTCATATGATTTTGTCATAAATGAAAAGCTCATTGTTTTTCGTCCTTTCCTTTTGTTGCAATCATTTTATCACAAGCATATAGTCTTGTCAAGCCTACTTTAATGATTTAAAGCAAATTTCCGCTTTTTAATAAAAATACCCGAAATTCGGCTCGCATTTTGTAGAAAATCCAAGAAAGTTATAAATCTAAAAATTACCTGTTGCATATTTATTCATCGTATGCTATAATTTATGCAAAGAAACAAGCAAATATGCATTTGGGGGAATATATTATGAATAAAAAAGACATTAAAAAGGTAGTTTTGGCATATTCGGGCGGACTTGATACCTCTATTATAATTCCGTGGTTAAAGGAAAATTACAATAATCCCGAAATAATCGCCGTTTCGGGCAATGTGGGTCAGGCAAGCGAGCTTGAGGGGCTTGAGGAAAAGGCAATTAAAACAGGCGCTTCCAAAATATATATAGAAGACCTTACAAAAGAATTTTTGGAAGATTACGTCTTCCCCTGCGTGCAGGCCGACGCGCTTTATGAGGATTATATGTTAGGCACGGCGTTTGCACGTCCCCCCATAGCCAAGCGCATTGCCGAAATAGCAATTGCCGAGGGGGCTGACGCTATCTGCCACGGCTGCACGGGCAAAGGCAACGACCAGGTAAGGTTTGAACTTGCAATAAAAGCGTTTGCGCCCGATATTCCGATAATCGCCCCGTGGCGTGAGTGGAGCATTAAATCAAGGGAAGAGGAAATTGAATACGCCGAGGCGCATAACGTTCCGCTTAAAATAAACCGCGAGACTAACTATTCAAAGGATAAAAACATCTGGCACTTATCGCACGAGGGACTTGACCTTGAAGACCCGAAAAACGAGCCGCTTTATAATAAAGAGGGCTTTCTTGAAATGGGCGTATCACCCGAAACGGCGCCCGATAAGCCGACCTATGTAACGCTGCACTTTGAAAAAGGCATTGCCACGGCGGTTGACGGCAAGGAAATGGGCGCTGTGGAGTTAGTTGATACTCTTAATAAGTTAGGCGGCGCAAACGGTATAGGTCTGCTTGACATTGTGGAAAACAGGCTTGTAGGTATGAAGTGCCGCGGCGTGTACGAAACCCCCGGCGGCGCAATTCTTTACAAGGCGCACAAGGTGCTTGAAACGCTGTGCCTTGATAAAGAAACCGTGCACTATAAAGCGCTTGTGGCGCAAAAGCTCGGCGAGCTTGTATATAACGCGCAGTGGTTCACCCCGCTTACAAAGGCTATACTTTCCTTTGTTAAAACAACGCAGGAAACCGTTACGGGCGACGTTACCTTAAAGCTTTACAAGGGCAATATGATAAATGCGGGCGTTTCTTCGCCGTATTCGCTTTACGACCCCGAAATAGCCACATTTGACGAGGACGACGTTTACAACCAGTCCGACGCTACGGGCTTTATAAACCTTTACGGTCTGCCGACAAGTGTTTATGCAAAAATGAAAGCTAAAAACAATCTCAATTAAATTTTAAAACCTATGCCGCCTGAATTTTCAGACGGCATAATTACAGGAGTGCGAAAAATGGGAAAAATGTGGGCAGGGCGCTTTAAGGGCGCGCTTGATAAGCAGGCGGATGATTTTAATTCTTCGTTTCACTTTGATAACCGTATGTATAAGCAGGATATTTCAGGCTCTGTTATGCACGCGAAAATGCTCGGGGATAAAAAGATAATAACCGAGGAAGAGAAAGCCGAGATTATAAAAGGGCTTTCGGGTATTTTAACGGATATTGAAAGCGGAAAACTGCCGCTTGAGAGCGACGCCGAGGATATACATATGTTTATTGAAGAGGAGCTTACAAAAAGAATAGGCGACTCGGGCAAAAGGCTGCACACAGCGCGCAGCCGTAACGACCAGGTAGCGCTTGATATAAGAATGTATATGGCAAACGAATGTGAGGAGATAGGCGGACTTATTTTAAAGCTTATCGCCGCAATAGCAGACAAGGCAAAGGAAAACGTAAACACAATAATGCCCGGCTACACCCATTTGCAGCGCGCGCAGCCCATAACCTTTGCCCACCACATTTTAAGCTATGCATTTATGCTGAAACGCGATTTTGAAAGAATTGCCGACGCCGAAAAAAGGATGATTTCCCAGTGCCCCATAGGCTCTTGCGCACTTGCCGGCACTACGTACGATACCGACCGTTATTTTGAAGCCGCGCATTTGGGCTTTACGGGTATTTCCCTTAACAGCATAGACGGCGTATCCGACAGGGACTTTTGCTTAGAGCTTTTAAGCGCTTTTTCAATACTTATGATGCACCTTTCCCGCTTTTCAGAGGAAATAATACTTTGGTCTTCGTGGGAATTTAAGTTTATTGAACTTGACGACAGCTACACCACGGGTTCAAGCATTATGCCGCAAAAGAAAAACCCCGATATGGCGGAATTGGTGCGCGGCAAAACGGGCAGAGTATACGGCGATTTAATGGCGCTGCTTACTACACTTAAGGGTCTGCCGCTTGCGTATAATAAGGATATGCAGGAGGATAAAGAGGCAATTTTCGACGCGGTTGATACCGTAAAGCAGTGCCTTACGGTATTTGCGCCAATGATAGCCACAATGAAGGTGCTGCCCGGAAATATGTATAAGGCGGCTGGGGAGGGATTTATAAACGCTACCGATTTAGCCGATTATCTTGTTAAAAAGGGTATGCCGTTCAGAGCCGCTTATAAAAAGGTCGGTGAAATTGTGGCGTATTGCATTGAAAACGGACTTGTGCTTGAAAACGTGCCGATTGAAAAATATAAAGAGCTTGACAGCCTTTTTGATTCCGACCTTTATAATGAAATTTCGCTTGAAACCTGCGTTTCAAAGCGCATTTCGGCGGGCGGCACGGGTGAAAATTCGGTTTTAAAGCAGATACAATGCATAACCGACTTTATAAACGGTAAGCCGGAAGCTTGACGGCGCTGTTACACAGCCCATTCCTTTACAGCCTTTTCAGTATCAGGCGCGTGTTTTCAAGGTACTGTCTGCTGTACTGCTCCGCCATATCATTAAACAGCTTTTCACAGGATTTAAAATTTTCGGCACTGAATTCACTTGAAAATTCGGATTTTTTATAACTGTATGCTTTTAAAAGCATATAAAGATTTTCGAGTTCTTCAAGTGCCCACTGCATTTCGTCAAAATTTTCTTCAAACATTTTTATCATCTCCGAAAAATATTTTATAACAAAATGACGTAAAAGTCAATATAGCATATTGACGTATTGTAAAATATATTTCGGGTGAAAATAATGGAATACTACGAAATAATCAGAGCTTTACGCGAGGATAATGACCTTACTCAAGCACAGGTTGCAAACATTCTCGGCATAAAACAAGCAAGTTACTCACAATATGAACTTAATAAACGTGAGCTTCCGTTACATCAATTAAAAAAGCTATGTAATTTTTATAAAGTCTCCGCCGATTATATACTCGGCCTACCCGAAAATTTAAAATTTCCTAAAAGATAGTCTAAATGAATAATTACGGCGGTTATTGACAAAGTATTAAACTTATTGTAAAATATTGTCGGTGCTGAAAGCACCCTTTAAGGCAACCTACAACGGTAGGCGGTTAAGTCTTGCCCCTCATGGGGGGGTGTTGCTTATGGATTACTATGTATTTATCATTTTGATTTTGATATTTGCAACGGGTTACATAATTGCAATAAAAAAGAAATAAACCGCCCAAGCTACCAACTTAACGGTTTATTTCTTAAACTGAAAATTTGGGGCTAACCGTCTATCGGTTGCCTTTCTGCTTATATTATAACATATCGTTTAAAAAAGTCAAGAAATAAAATGTTGCGAAAAAGACGGCAAAACCGAAATTATTGACAAGCCGTTAATAATAGTGTAAAATATTCTCGGTGCTTAAAAGCACCCTTTAAGGCAACCTACAACGGTAGGCGGTTAAGTCTTGCCCCTTATAGGGGACGTTGCTTATGGATTACTATGTATTTATCATTTTAATTTTGATATTTGCAACAGGTTACATAATTGCAATAAAAAAGAAATAAACCGCCACTTCCCCAAGTTCGGTTTATTTCTCTAAACTGTATCAGGGGCTAACCGTCTATCGGTTGCCTTTCTGTTTATATTATAGCATAAAAAATTAAAATGTCAATACCGCCGTTATAATGCAAAAAACAGCCCTGCAGTTATCTTTTTTCGATAACCGCAGGGCTGCGCGTTATTTTAATTCCGAATTACGCATTCCGTATTCCGAATTATTAAGTGCGAGGGCATCCGAGCACTTACCGCGCCCGTTCCCCCTCGGTTTAGCACACACATCATCGGCGCATATAACTGCGCGTAAAAAATGTGAGTACTAAAGTTCAGGCTTAAAGCCTTAAAATCATATTAACTCGATAATTGCCATTTCGGCAGCGTCGCCGCGGCGCGGTCCGGTTTTAACAATGCGGGTGTAGCCGCCGTTAACATCCGAATACTTGGGAGCGATTTCGTTGAAGAGCTTTGCAACAACGTCCTCCTTAGTAATAAACGCCAATGCCTGACGCTTGCTGTTCAGGTTATTATCCTTAGCGAGTGTAATATACTTCTCTGCCATTGCTCTTACTTCCTTAGCGCGGGTAACGGTGGTCTCAATTCTGCCGTTTTCGAGCAGGTAAGTAACCATTGCCCTGAGCATAGCAGTTCTGTGATCGCTGGTTCTTCCGAGTTTACGGGTACCTGGCATTTCCATTCACTCCTTATTGCAGCAAAAACTGCTGCGGTTTTGCTTTATTCGTCGTCGTTTTTAAGGGTGAAGCCGAAAGAATTCAGCTTTGCAATGACCTCTTCAAGCGACTTGCGGCCGAGGTTTCTCACCTTCATCATATCCTCTTCGGACTTGTTGATAAGATCCTCTACCGTATTTATACCTGCGCGCTTCAGGCAGTTGAAGCTGCGAACAGATAAATCCAGCTCGTCGATTGTTAAATCGAGAACCTTTTCCTTCTCGTTGTCGTTCTTTTCCGCCATAATGCTCTCGGTCTCGCTTACGCCCTCGGTTAAATCGAGGAAAAGCTCAAAGTGCTCAATAAGCACCTTAGCCGACATAGAAATAGCCTCGTTGGCTCTTATAGAGCCGTCGGTCCATATTTCCATTGTAAGCTTGCCCTTATCGGTAACATTACCCACGCGGGTATTATCAACCTTAAAGTTAGCCTTGAGTACGGGCGTGTAGATAGAGTCAACGGGAATAACGCCGATAACGTTCTGCGCCGGTCTGTTTTGCTCGGCGGAAACATAACCTCTGCCCTTATCGAGAGTCATCTCCATATTGAGCTTAGCTCCCGCGTCAAGAGTGGCTATATACATATCGGGATTTAAAATCTCGACCTCGGAATCGGCTTTTATCGAAGCGGCGGTAACCACGCAGGGACCCTCTGCCTCAATATAAATCTTCTTCGCCGTATCGGCATGGAGCTTTGCAATCAGTCCCTTTATGTTGAGGATAATTTCGGTAACATCCTCTTTCACACCGGGAATGGTGGAAAACTCATGCACAACACCGTCGATCTTGACCGATGTAACGGCAACGCCGGGAAGGATTGAAAGCAGCACGCGCCTCATGCTGTTGCCGAGGGTTGTGGCGTAGCCTCTCTCCAGCGGTTCCATAACGAACCTGCCGTAAGTGCCGTCGCTTGTCAATTCAGCGGTATCTATTCTGGGCTTTTCAATTTCTATCATTTAAAAGCTCCGTTTCTCCGTACCGTAATTTTAGGTTTCGCAGTGCCCGGCACGGTGAACGCTGCGTTATTTCGGGTCTATTACTTAGAATAGAACTCGACGATGAGCTGCTCGTCAACAGGAGCTTCAATCTGTTCTCTTGTCGGGAGAGCTATAACCTTTGCCGAAAGGTTGTTGCGGTCAACGTCAATCCACTCGGGAACGGGTCTTGCGCTGTTAGCCTCTACAACTGCTTTGATCTTCTCGCTTGCGCGGCTCTTCTCGCAGATAGAAACAACATCGCCCGCCTTTAAGAGATAGGAAGCAATGTCTACGCGCTTGCCGTTCACTTCGTAATGACCGTGACCTACAAGCTGACGCGCCTCTGCTCTTGATGACGCAAAGCCTACTCTGTAAACAACATTATCAAGGCGGCTTTCAAGTATTCTTAAAAGGTTATCGCCGGTAATGCCCTGCTTTCTTTCAGCAATTTCAAAATAATGATGGAACTGATTTTCCTGGACGCCGTAGAAACGTCTTGCGGTCTGCTTAGCGCGAAGCTGCATACCGTATTCGGACGATTTCTTTCTGCCCTGTCCGTGCTGACCGGGAGCGTAGCCTCTCAGTCCTACCGAGCATTTCTCGGAATAGCAGCGCTCGCCCTTAAGGAACAATTTCTGACCCTCGCGGCGGCAAAGTCTGCAAACTGCACCGGTATATCTTGCCATCTGTTACACCTCCAAAATTTTAGCTGCAAAATAAATTGCAAATTAGTTTTAAACGATTATACGCGTCTTCTCTTGGGAGGACGGCAGCCGTTGTGCGGAATCGGGGTAACGTCTTTAATCATACTTACCTCAAGACCTGCGGTCTGCAGTGCGCGGATAGCCGCTTCACGTCCTGCGCCCGGACCCTTAACGTACACTTCAACAGTCTTAAGACCGTGCTCCATAGCAGCCTTGGCAGCGGTTTCTGCCGCGCTCTGTGCCGCGAAAGGAGTAGACTTTCTTGAGCCTCTGAAACCTAACTCACCGGCAGATGCCCACGAAAGAGCGTTGCCCTGCGTATCGGTGATGGTAACGATAGTGTTGTTGAAGGTAGACTGGATATGAGCAGAGCCACGTTCGATATTCTTTTTCTCACGGCGACGGCGTGTAGCGGTCGTCTTGCCCTTTGCAGTAGCCATATTATCTTCCTCCTACTTATTTCTTCTTGTTAGCTATGGTCTTCTTCGGACCTTTGCGTGTACGCGCGTTAGTCTTTGAGCGCTGCCCTCTTACCGGCAGACCCTTTCTGTGGCGCAAACCGCGGTAGCTTCCGATTTCGATAAGTCTCTTAATATCAAACGCGATTGTACGGCGACGGTCACCCTCTACCTGAAGGTTGTGGTCGATATATTCACGCAGTTTTGAAATATCGTCTTCGGTTAAGTCCTTGACGCGGGTATCGGGATTGATACCTGTATCGGCAAGGATTTTTTTAGATGTTGTAAGACCTATGCCGAAAATGTAAGTAAGTCCGATTTCGACTCGCTTTTCGTTCGGAAGATCAACACCAGCAATACGTGCCATTTATCAAAGCACCTCCATTTTTTTCTTCACGCGCAATTAACCCTGACGCTGTTTGTGCTTGGGGTTTTCGCAGATAACCATTACCTTGCCCTTGCGCTTGATAATTTTGCATTTTTCGCAAATCTTTTTAACAGAAGGTCTGACTTTCATTTGGATTATACCTCCTTAAATTTTTGACTGTTATTTTGAACGCCAGGTTATGCGACCCTTTGAAAGATCGTACGGAGACATTTCAACAGTCACCTTGTCGCCCGGGAGTATACGTATGAAATTCATACGGAGCTTTCCCGATATATGGGCGAGGATAATATGTCCCCCCTGGATTTCTACCTTGAACATTGCGTTAGGCATTGCCTCAACAACGACGCCTTCAAGCTCTATCATATCTTCTTTAGACACTTTGGTTCCTCCCTTTCAAGCCTTCGTCCCTGAGTCGGGCTAATTCCCGCCTCAAAGCCTTATTGGTTTTATAACTGTTTTCATCAAGAATTGTGTTTGTAAACGCTGTGTGCTTCACATTTTTGCGTTTCGGTTTTTCAAGCGGGCGTTCCTTACCGTCGCAAAGGTAAAGGAATTTATCATCCGCGCTCACCACCACCATAAGGTGGTTTTTATCGCGCCCCGCCTTTGAAAAGACTATGCGACCCACCATAAGCGTTTCCTCAAACCACGGTCATAATTTTAGGACCGTCGGCGGTTATCACTATCGTATGCTCAAAGTGAGCGGAAAGCGAGCCGTCCTTGGTTAAAACAGTCCACCCGTCCGGCTGAACCTTAACATCGTAACCTCCGGCGTTTACCATCGGTTCTATTGCTATGGTCATTCCGGGCATCAGGCGTATTCCCCTGCCGGGTGTGCCGAAATTGGGAACCTCGGGAGCTTCATGCAGGTGCGTACCCACGCCGTGACCGACAAACTGCCGCACGACCGAATACCCACGCGCCTCAACATAACTCTGAACAGCGTGACCTATATCACCGATTCTGCCGCCCGCACACGCTGCGCGTATTCCCTCGTAAAGGCTTTCGCGCGTTGTGTCCATCAGCCGCTTCGCTTCCGGAGATACATCCCCGCAGGCGAAAGTGGCGGCGTTATCGCCGTGATACCCGTCGAACTTAGCGCCGAGGTCGATACTTACTATATCGCCGGCGCGCAGCTTGCGCTTTTCGGAAGGTATGCCGTGAATTACCTCGTTGTTAATAGATATACAGGCAGTAGCGGGGTAGCCCTCGTAATTTTTAAAGTTGGGCTCGCCGCCGCGACGTCGGATGTATTCCTCCGCCAGACGGTCGATCTCAGCCGTTGTTACTCCGGGCTCTACCGCTTTGCCGGCTACCTCTAATGCTCCGGCCGATATACTGCAAGCCTCTTTCATTATTTTAAGCTCGCGGCCGGTTTTAAGCACTATCATATATTTTTCTCCAACGCCTCGAGTACAAGACGGGTAGTATCCTTAACCTCGTCCTGCCCCTCGACAGTGATGAGTTTTCCGCAGTTCTTGTAATAATCTTTCAGCGGCTCGGTCTGCTCGTGATAAACGTTAAGTCTGTTTTTCACGGTTTCGGGCTCGTCGTCCTTACGGATAACAAGCGCGCCGCCGCAGGAATTGCAAACGCCCTCTTCAGCCGGTTTTTTATACTCGGTGTGGTAGCTGGCGCCGCATTTTTCGCAAACGCGTCTGCCCGACATACGCTTTACTATCTCGCTGTCCGCAACCTCAATTGAGAGTGCGGCGTCGATACCGAAGCCCATTTCGTCAAGCGCTTCTGCCTGCGGAATCGTGCGCGGGAAGCCGTCTAAAATGTAACCGTTTGCACAGTCGCTTTCAGCTAAACGCTCCTTAATGATGCCTATAACGACATCATCGGGAACAAGCTCGCCCGCGTCGATATATGATTTTGCTTTCAGTCCCATTTCCGTTCCGTTTTTAAGTGCAGCACGAATAATGTTGCCGGTGGAAATGGTCGGAATATTATATTTTTCTGAGATTATCTCAGCCTGGGTGCCTTTACCGGCGCCCGGTGCTCCCAAAAGAATGAGCTTCATAATTTAATACTCCTTATTCTTAATCGAGGAATCCCTTGTAATGACGCATCATCATCTGGGATTCAAGATTACGGACAGTGTCAAGCGCAACGCCTACCATAATGAGTACCGACGTACCGCCGAGGGAAATGTTGATTCCGCCGACGCTGCCGATAAGTATGGGCAGGATAGCTATAACACTTAAGAATATAGCACCCATAAGCGTTATTCTTGACAAAATCTTTGAAATGAAGTCCGAAGTGGACTTGCCGGGACGTATACCCGGTATTGCGCCGCCGTTTTTACGCAGGTTGTTTGCCATTTCAATCGGATTAAACTGGATTGTTGCATAGAAGTAAGCAAAACCGATTATCAGAATGAAATAGATTACCGCGTAGAAAACGCCCTGAACGCTGAAAAGCTTTAGTACCTTATAGAACCAGTTGTTCTCGTTCTTCATGAACGAAAGTATCATCGTGGGGAGCATAAGTATGCTCGAGGCAAAGATTATCGGCATAACGCCCGACATATTGACCTTGATCGGAATGTGGGTGTTCTGTCCGCCGTACATCTTATTGCCTACAACACGTTTAGCATACTGCACCGGAATACGGCGCTCCGCCTCGGTCATCCAAACGATGAAAGCTATAACCAGTAAGAACATAACTACTATTCCTACAACCGCAACCTGCTTATCGAGCTTCCAGTAAGCGATAAGTGTGTTAAGAGCCTGCGGACCGCGGGAAATAATACCTGCGAAAAGCAGTATTGAAATACCGTTGCCGATACCCTTAACGTCTATCTGCTCGCCAAGCCACATTACAAGCGCCGAGCCTGCCGTAAAGGCAAGTATTATAACGAACGCCGCAAATATAACGACACCGCCGGATACGCTCAAATAGTTGCTGTTTTTGAGATAGAAGAAATATGCCGTACCTTGAATGAGTGCCAGAGCAACCGTTGTGTAACGGGTTATCTGGGCTAACTTCTTCTGGCCTTCCTCACCCTCTTTTGAAAGTCTTTCAAGAGCGGGTATTGCAACGCACAGAAGCTGTACTATAATTGAGGAGTTGATGTACGGGGTAACAGACATTGCGAATATTGCGCCGTACTCAAGACCGCCTCCGGTAAGAATAGACAGGTAGCTGAAAAATTCATTCGTTGTTCCCGATTCGGTTGCGGATTTTAAAGCGGCAACGTCGATATACGGTACCGGAATAACCGAGCCGATACGGAAAATCAAAACGATGAAAACGGTAAAAAGAATCTTATTACGAATTTCTTTTATTTTCCAGGCGTTTCTTAATGTTTCTAACATCAGATCACCTCAGCCTTTCCGCCGACTGAATTGATTTTTTCAGCAGCAGACGCAGAGAAAGCGTTCGCCTTAACGGTGAGCTTCTTTGTAAGCTTTCCGTTAGCCAAAACCTTAATGGGAAGGTTTGCTTTCTTTACTATACCCTTGTCAGCCAAAGCTGCAGCGTCAACCGTTGCGCCGTCCTCGAACACCTCAAGTGCGGAAAGGTTGATCGCTATCCATTCCTCGGCAAAAATATTATTGAAGCCACGCTTAGGAATACGTCTTTGCAGCGGCATCTGACCGCCTTCAAAGCCGGGTCGCATACCGTGACCCGCACGGGCTTTCTGACCCTTATGTCCCTTACCGGCAGTTTTGCCGTTGCCCGAGCCGTGACCTCTGCCTATACGCTTCGCCTCTTTTGTAGAGCCGAAAGCCGGAGATAATTCATGCATTTTCATTGTTCGCACCTCCTTGCTTAATTCGCGCGGTTAAAACCGCATTTCCGCCACATGCGGATAAAATCATTTTGCGGCCGTAACCTCAACAAGATGAGAAATCTTGTTGATCTTACCCTTGGTCTGCTCGTTATCCGGCTGAATTTTCTCATCGCCGATTTTGAAAAGACCGAGAGCGTTTGCGGTAGCTATCTGATCCTTTTTAGCACCTATGGTGCTTTTTACCAGCTTTACTTTAAGGCCGGCAGCCTTTTTTGTTGCCATAACGCTGCTCCTCCTTAACCAATGATTTCCTTGACAGACTTGCCGCGTACTGCTGCTACTTCCTCGGCGCTGCGAAGCGATGCGAGGCCGGCAACAGTGGCGCGAACAACGTTGCAGGGATTGTTCGATCTTAAAGCCTTGGTACGAATGTCGGAAATACCGACAGTCTCAACTACCGCACGAACAGCGCCGCCGGCAATAACGCCGGTACCGGGAGCTGCGGGCTTCAGAAGAACGCGGCCTGCGCCGAATTCGCCTATAACCTCGTGCGGAATTGTTGTACCCTTTAAGGATACCTTTATAAGATTCTTTTTAGCGTCTTCAATTCCCTTGCGTATAGCGTCCGGAACTTCGCCCGCCTTACCGAGCCCATAGCCTACAATGCCGTTGCCGTCTCCTACAACCACAAGCGCTGCGAACTTCATAATACGTCCGCCCTTAACGGTCTTGGAAACACGGTTTATGGAAACTACGCGCTCTTTTAAATCTAATGTTGATGCGTCAATATTTGTAGCCAAAAGTATTCCTCCTTATCAGAACTTGAGTCCGCCCTCGCGGGCACCTTCGGCAAGCTCCTTGACACGGCCGTGATAAATGTATCCGCCGCGGTCAAAAACAACCTCGGTGATGCCCTTTTCTGCGGCACGTTCAGCAATTAACTTTCCAACCTTGTGAGCGCCCTCTTTGTTGCCGCCGGAAATTCCGAAATCCTTCTCGTTGGAAGAAGCGGCTGCGAGTGTAACGCCGTTTACATCGTCGATAAGCTGGGCGTAAATGTTGCTGTTGGAGCGGAATACATCAAGGCGAGGACAAGCCGCCGTACCGCTGACCTTAGAGCGGACGCGGGCGTGACGCTTAAGTCTTGCCTGATTGCTGTTTGGTCTTGTAACCATCGTTTATACACTCCTTTATTATTTCTTAGCACCCTTGCCGGCTTTACCTTCCTTGCGGCGGATATGCTCGTCGGCGTACTTAATGCCCTTGCCCTTATAAGGCTCAGGCGGACGCTTCTCGCGAACTTCCGCGGCAAACTGGCCGACCTGCTGCTTATCCGCACCGCTTATAACTACCTGGTTGGGAGTCGGTACGTCAATGGTGATTCCCGGAACCTCAGGAACGATTACCTGATGAGAATATCCGAGGTTCATTACAAGATTTTTGCCCTGCTTCTGAGCACGGTAACCTACGCCGTTTACCTCAAGCGTTTTTGAGTAGCCGTTGGTAACACCCTCAACCATATTGTGAATAAGGGTACGGGTAAGACCGTGGAGCGCACGGTGATTTTTGTCATCGGTCGGGCGGGTCACGATTATTTCATTGCCCTCAAGCGCAATGTTAATCTCGTGATTAAAGGTGCTTTCAAGCGTACCCTTGGGGCCCTTTACGGTCACCTTGCTGCCGTCAACCTTAACCTCAACACCGGCAGGGATTGCGATAGGTTTCTTTCCTATTCTTGACATCCTCTCGCACCTCCTTACCAGACGAAAGCGAGGACTTCGCCGCCGACGTTGGCTTTGCGTGCCTGCTTGTCTGTCATTATACCCTTAGAGGTGGAAAGAATAGCTATGCCGAGGCCTTTCATAACCTTGGGCATATCCTCTACGTTTGTGTAGATACGCAAGCCGGGCTTAGAAACTCTTCTAATGCCGCTTATAACCTGCGATTTATTCTGGCCGTACTTCAATGTAATATGAATTACGCCCTGCTTTCCGTCTTCTTCGACCTGAAAGCCTGAGATGTAACCCTCGTCAAGTAAAATCTGAGCGATTGCCTTTTTTACGTTTGACGCCGGAACATCTACCGAATCATGCTTTGCAGCGGATGCATTACGAATTCTCGTAAGCATATCCGCGATTGTATCGCTGATTTGCATGCCGTCAACCTCCTTCAGCTTTGTGCCTTACCAACTGGCCTTCTTCACTCCGGGGATCTCGCCTTTATAAGCAAGCTCTCTGAAGCATATACGGCAAATGCCGTACTTGCGAAGATAAGCATGTGGGCGGCCGCAGATTTTGCATCTGTTATACTCTCTTGTTGAAAACTTAGCAGGTCTTGCCTGCTTAACTTTCATAGCAGTCTTAGCCATTATTACTTCTCCTTATCTCGCAAACGGAGCGCCCAAAAGCGTTAATAACTCGCGGGCCTCTTCATCTGTCTTCGCAGTTGTGACAAAAATTATATCCATACCGCGTACCTTATCGATCTTATCGTACTCGATTTCAGGGAAAATAAGCTGCTCCTTAACGCCCATAGCATAGTTGCCGCGGCCGTCGAAAGCGTTGGGGTTAATTCCTCTGAAGTCGCGAACGCGCGGAAGAGCCGCATTGAAAAGTCTTTCAATGAACTCATACATACGCTCGCCGCGAAGTGTTACCTTCGCACCGATCGGCATACCCTCGCGGAGCTTGAAGTTCGCAACCGACTTCTTAGCGCGGCAGGGAATTGCCTTCTGACCGGTGATAAGACTCAGGTCTCGCAGAATAGCGTCGATGACCTTGGAGTTTTCCTTGGCCTCGCCGGCGCCTACATTGATAACGACCTTTTCGAGCTTCGGAATCTGCATGACGCTCTTGTAGCCAAATTTTGTCATCAGTGCGGGAGCGATCGAATTTTTATATTCGTTCGACAGTATTGACATGTCATGTCCTCCTTATCTCTTAAAAAGTCTCGCCGCATTTTTTGCACATGCGGTCTTTTTTGCCGTCCTCGTAGATTTTTGTACCTACTCTGGTGGGCTTATTGCATTTCGGGCAAACAACCTGAACCTTGCAGGCATAAACAGCGCCGTTGGTTTCAATTATACCTGACGGATCTCCTGCCTTTTTCGGTTTAGCGTGTTTTTTAACAACGTTAATGCCCTCAACTATAACCTTACCCTCTTTGGGGCTGACCTCAAGCACCTTGCCGGTCTTCTTGCGGTCCTTTTTGTCTCCTGTAAGGAGGACTACGGTATCACCTGTTTTAACGTGAAGCTTACTCATTGTTTTCTACCTCCCATTAAAGCACTTCCGGAGCAAGGGACAGGATCTTTGTGTAATCCTTGTCACGCAGCTCACGGGCTACCGGCCCGAAAATACGGGTACCGCGGGGGTTCTTGTCATCACGGATGATAACAGCCGCATTTTCGTCGAATCTGATGTATGTGCCGTCATTACGACGAAGACCTCTTGCAGAACGAACCACAACCGCCTTTACTACATCGCCCTTCTTTACAGTACCGCCCGGAGCGGCCTTTTTAACAGAAGCCACGATGACGTCGCCAATGTTGGCATACCTCCTTCTGGAGCCTCCAAGAACGCGGATGCACATAATTTCCTTAGCACCCGTATTGTCGGCAACCTTGAGGTAACTCTGTTGTTGTATCACAGTGTTTTCCTCCTTGTAGACTACTTAGCCTTTTCGATTATTTCCGCCACGCGCCAACGCTTATCCTTGGAGAGTGGTCTGGTCTCCATAATAAGAACTCTGTCGCCTACGCCACAGGAATTGTTCTCATCATGAGCTTTGAGTCTGATAGTGTTTTTAATTATCTTCTTGTAAAGCGGGTGCTTAACGTTGTCCTCAATGGCAACTACAACGGTTTTATCCATCTTGTCGCTTACAACCTTACCCACTCTTGTTTTACGAAGGTTTCTTTCGCTCATTTAGCCTTTCCTCCCTCTCTCAAGCGTTGGTGCTGTCGTTTTTAAGCTCGTTCTCGCGAATGATTGTCTTAACGCGGGCGATATCCTTCTTAACGGCAGCTATACGCATGGGGTTGTCGAGCTGGTTAATGGCGAGTTGGAAACGCAGATTAAATAATTCCTCTTTAAGCTTTGTCAACTGGTCATTCAGCTCCGGCAAAGTGTTCTGTCTGATTTCCTTTGCATTCATTACTGCTCACCACCCATTTCCTGCTTTGTTACAAACTTGCACTTAATAGGAAGCTTGTTTGCGGCGAGACGCATAGCCTCGCGAGCCAATTCCTCGCTAACACCGCCGATCTCGAACATTACGCGACCGGGCTTAACAACCGCTACCCAGTACTCGGGCGAGCCTTTACCTGAACCCATTCGGGTCTCGGCCGGCTTTTCGGTTATCGGCTTATCGGGGAATATCTTTATCCAAACCTGACCGCCACGTTTAATGTAACGGGTCATTGCAATACGCGCAGCCTCTATCTGGTTAGAGGTGATCCACGCCGGCTCTAAAGCCTGCAGACCGAAATCGCCGTGTGTTACGGTGATGCCGCGTGAAGCAGCGCCGGTCAAACGTCCGCGGTGAACTCTGCGGTATTTTACTCTTTTAGGCATTAACATCAGCGGGCGCCTCCTTCCTTTTTAACCTTGCGGTTATCAGCGAGAACCTCACCCTTGTAGATCCAAACCTTAACGCCTATACGACCGTAGGTGGTGTTTGCCTCGGCAAAACCGTAGTCAATATCGGCACGCAGGGTCTGAAGCGGAATTGTTCCCTCATGATACTGCTCGCTTCTTGCGATTTCAGCGCCGCCCAAGCGACCCGAAACCTGAGTTTTTATACCCTTTACGCCGAGACGCATAGCTCTGCCTATGGAGAGCTTCATAGCGCGGCGGAAGGAAATACGCTTTTCAAGCTGAGCCGCAATATTTTCGGCTACGAGCTGAGCGTTAGCATCCGGATTCTTTATTTCAACAATGTTGATAAGAACCGGCTTGCCGAGCATCTGCTGGCAAGTGGCGCGAAGCTTTTCGATTTCGCTGCCGTTGCGTCCGATCACCATACCCGGCTTTGCGCAGTGGATATGAAGTCTTACGCGCTTGTCATCACGTTCGATTTCGATTTTTGCAATACCTGCTGTGAAGAGGGTCTTCTTGAGGTACTTGCGGAGGTTATAGTCCTCAACCAATGTATCGCCGAAAACGCTGTCATTGGCAAACCAACGTGAGTCCCAGTTTTTAATTACGCCTACACGGAAACCGTGCGGATTAACCTTCTGGCCCATAACTTAACCTCCTTCTTAGATTTCGCGTTCTTTAAGAACGATTGTAACATGGCTTGTTCTCTTCAAAATTCTGTGGGCTCTGCCGTGATCCTTCGGACGGATTCTCTTAAGAGTCGGTCCGGGGCAAACAAAGCACTCAGCAACATAAAGACGGGAAACATCCATATTATGATTGTTTTCTGCATTAGCCATAGCTGACGCTAAAAGCTTCTCCAAATACTCGCAAGCGGACTTAGGAGTAAATTTGAGTATAGCCATAGCTTTGTCAGCGTCTTGATTGCGGATTAAATCCAAAACAATCTTCACCTTGCGGGGTGAAATACGGGCGTATTTAAGTGTAGCCCTTGCTTCCATAGTTAAACTCTCCTTTCAGCCGCTTACTTACCGGTGGTCTTTGAACCGGCGTGACCTTTAAAGGTCCTTGTCGGCGCAAACTCACCGAGCTTGTGACCTACCATATCCTCTGTTACATAAACCGGAACGTGCTTGCGGCCGTCATGTACCGCAAAGGTGTGTCCGACGAAATCGGGGAATATGGTCGAAGAACGGCTCCAGGTCTTAAGAACTCTCTTTTCGCCGGCTTCGTTCATTTCCTTGACTCTTTTGAGCAGAACAGGCTGCACGTAAGGGCCCTTTTTAATGCTTCTTCCCATGATTTAACTCCTTTCGTCGAATTACTTACGGCGCTTTACGATATACTTATCGGTGCGCTTATTCTTCTGACGGGTCTTGTAACCGAGAGCAGGTTTACCCCACGGGGTAACAGGTCCCGGACGACCGATCGGTGATTTACCCTCACCACCGCCGTGCGGGTGATCGCACGGGTTCATTACAGAACCGCGGACGGTCGGTCTCCAGCCCATGTGACGCTTACGTCCGGCTTTACCGTAGTTAACGTTTGCGTGCTCCGGGTTGGATACAACGCCTACAGTTGCCATGCAGGTTGCAGGAACGTTGCGAAGCTCGCCCGAGGGCAAACGTAAAAGCGCCATTCCGTTTTCCTTAGCCATAAGCTGAGCGGTGTTGCCGGCAGAACGTGCAAGCTGAGCACCCTTGCCGGGGTAAAGCTCGATATTGTGTAAGAAAGTACCTACCGGAATGTTGATAAGCGGAAGTGCGTTTCCGGGCTTAATATCAGCCTCGGGGCCGCTTACTATCTTATCGCCGACCTTTAAGTCCTGCGGAGCGATTATATAACGCTTTTCGCCGTCCTCATACTGAACGAGGGCGATGAACGCAGAGCGGTTCGGATCGTACTCAAGAGTCAGAACGGTAGCGGTTACGCCGAAACGCTCTCTCTTGAAATCAATAACTCTGTACTTTCTGCGGTTTCCGCCGCCTCTGTGGCGAACGGTGATTCTGCCGTAGCTGTTGCGTCCGGCATTCTTTTTAATAGGCTCAAGCAAGCTTCTCTCGGGAGCAACCTTTGATAACCCGGAATAATCCATAGTTGTCATATTGCGGCGACCCGGAGTAGTCGGCTTGTAAAATTTAATTGCCATTTGTTTCACTCTCCTGTTTTGGCTTAGCGAAGTCTGTTTTCGACTTCATACATCACCGGAAATGTCGCTGCGCTCTTTGGTCGGGGATGCCGTTCGCAAAATTAAAATTTTGACTGCACTCTATCCCCGCCAATACCACCCCTGTGTTCTTGAAAACGCCGAAAGCGTTTTCGCTTACAAGGTGTTTTTTCGCCGCACATGTCGCCGAAAAAACCGTGGTTCAGCACAAATTTCCAATCTATTAGGTTAATCAGATAAGACCGTCGAAGAACTCAATCGGCTTTGAATCAGCCTTTAAAGTAACGATTGCCTTTTTCCAAGCTGCGGTGTAGCCGTTGTAACGACCCATACGCCTTGCCTGACCGCGAACGTTGATTGTGTTGACCTTAGCAACATCAACCTTGAAAAGCTTTGCGACAGCGTCGGCTATCTCAATCTTGTTAGCGTCCTTAGCTACCTTAAAGGTGTATTTCTTATCGGCTATACCCGACATACTCTTTTCGGTAATTACCGGAGCTATAATGATATCCTGTGCGGCTTTCATTATGCATACACCTCCTCAAGCTTTGCTACGGCATTCTTTACCACCACGAGAGTGTCGGCATTGATTATGTCGTAGGTGTTGATTGTTCCGACCTGTGCGGATTTCGCACCCGCAATGTTGGCAATGCTCTTTACGGCGAACGCGTTGTTATCCTCAAGAACTATGAGAGTCTTTTTACCCGCGCCTATTGCCTTTAAGCAATCGGCAACAACCTTGGTTTTGTAAGTCTCTGCTTTAAGCTCGTCAAGAACAATCATATCGCCTGTGAGCACCTTATCCGACAAAGCGGATTTGAGAGCCAGTCTCTTAACCTTTTTATTGAGAGAGTAAGAATAATCTCTCGGCTTCGGCGCGTGAACTATACCGCCGTGTCTCCACTGCGGAGCTCTGGTAGAGCCCTGTCTTGCGTGACCGGTACCCTTCTGTCTCCACGGCTTTTTGCCGCCGCCCGATACCTCGGTACGAGTCAGAGTGGACTGCGTGCCCTGACGCTGATTTGCAAGGTAGTTTACAACCGCCGCGTGCATAACCGCCGCGTTAGGCTTTATTCCGAAAACGGCGTCGCTCAAGGTGATTTCTCCCACGCTTTTGCCCGCCATATCGACTACTGCTATATTAGGCATAATTTAGAACACTCCTTCCCTTACGCTTTAACGCTGTCGAAAAGAACCACTATTCCGCCCTTAGGACCGGGAACGGCGCCCTTAACGGCGATGATGTTCTTTTCCGCGTCTACTTTAACAACACTCAGGTTCTGAACGGTTACGCGCTCATTGCCGAGGTGTCCTGCCATTTTCTTTCCCTTGAAAACTCTTGACGGAGTTGAGCAGGCGCCTAATGAACCGCCGTGACGGTGAACAGGGCCTGTACCGTGAGTTTCCTTAAGTCTTCCGAAGTTCCAGCGCTTGATGGTGCCGGCGTAGCCCTTACCTTTTGAAGTGCCGCGCACGTCTACCGACTCGCCCTCTGCAAATACGTCAGCCTTGATTATATCGCCTACGTTCATAGCGCCGGTATCTTCAAAGCGGAACTCGCGAAGAACCTTTTTCGGAGCAACGTCGCCCTTAGCAAAGTGGCCCTTCTGGGGCTTGTTTACCTTAGAAGCCTTCAAATCGCCGTAGCCTATCTGAACAGCCTCGTAGCCGTCGTTCTCGGCGGTCTTCTTCTGCGAAATAACGCAGGGGCCTGCCTCGATAACGGTAACCGGAACAACGTTTCCGTTTGCGTCAAAAAGCTGAGTCATACCGAGCTTTTTGCCCACAATACCCTTTTTCATATGATTTTCCTCCTTTGGTTATTGGTTGGCTTTCACCAACTTGACCTGCGGTGCGTGATTAAAGCTTTATTTCAATCTCTACACCGGCGGGAAGCTCAAGATTAGTCAGAGCTTCAACGGTTTTGTTTGAAGGTCTGATTATATCAATAAGCCTTTTGTGCGTTCTCGTTTCAAACTGCTCGCGGCTGTCCTTATATTTATGAACGGCGCGCAGAATGGTAACAACCTCTTTTTCGGTGGGCAGCGGCACTGGGCCTGATACCCTTGCACCTGTACGTTTAGCGGTTTCCACTATTTTCTCAGCGGACTGGTCTACAAGCGCGTGGTCGTAACCTTTGATACGAATACGGATTTTTTCTTTCACTGCCATGTGAAATTCGCCTCCTTAAGTAGTTGGCGGGCAAAACTTACAACGCGCCGTGTTTTTCTTTACTGCGCATTATAAAACCGGCATTGCTGGGGTCACAGACAATTCCGGACAGCAGATCGCTCTGCCGCTGTATACAAGAGCCGCAAGATCTCTTATATACTTCCTGACTTTTCGCCCGGTTTAAAATCGGACATACTCCGCGGAAATTTCCCGACTCAGGGTCGGCCACCTCCCGCATCAACGCATGTTTCACGCCGCATTTAGGCAGCGTACCGTAGTATAATAACATACTTATCCGAAAAAATCAAGCTTTTTTTTAAAAATTTCTCAAAAGCCGATTTTTTATACGATTTCAAAAGAAAATTTCGCACTTCCGCACTCTGCCGAAATGTCAAAATCAATGCAGTAAACCGTTTCAGCCACCCCGCCCATCTCAAAAGAGTGGAGTCGGTGCTCATGCTCGGTTATAAGCGGCTTTACTTTACCCGCCTCAAAGTGCAGGGTGCATAAGCCTAATTTTACACGGTCGGCTTCAACCGTCGGCTTAATTTCCGAAACAAAGCGTTCGGTAACGCTCTCAATATTGCCGGAAAAGCTGTCGGTAAGAGTAACGGTATTATCGGCAAGCGTAAACTCGCGCGAAAAAGAAACGCCCTCAATGTCGTAAGCCGCGCCTATTTCAAGCAGCACCGTATCGTCCTGCTGCTTTAACGTGCCGTGAAATTTTTTACCGGCAGCTTGTCCCCTGCCGTTTATTATCGGCACACTGTGCGAGAAAGACGAATTGCAAAACACCTCATATCTGTGCTCGTTAAAATAATCTTTGTTGTAAAACCCCGCGCCCAAATCGCAAAGCTCCTGCCCGCGGGCAGACGATATAATAAACTCGCCTATATCGTTATGGTTGTGCGGCTCGTCGTTGTTCCCCGCCTTAACCGCAAACGAATATGTTTTCCGCGTTGTAATATACTGCCCCGCGTCCGGCAGCAAATATGTTCCCACAGGCTCTGTATCCGCTTTAATTTCGGGATTGACCCATGCAAAGTAGCGCAAATATGAGCACCAGCGGCAGTTAAGCTCCGGGAATTTTATGCGGTCTTCGGGCAGCAGCGCCGCTGTTTCGGGGTAGCGCCCGTGCAGGTAATAAATAAGCTCGCTCTGCGCTTTTGCGTTTTGCCCTGCGTCCGCAAAGCTTACCACCGTATCACCTTTAAGTAAGCAGCGCTGCGGGTATGAGGCGGTTTTTTGCGCGCGTGCGTCGTCAAACATATCGGTTTTGCCGTTTGTAAAGCGGTAAAGCATATCCGCAAAATATACGAAATAACCGTAGCCGTAGTTCCAGTATGTAAAGCCCTCAAGGCATGTGCCGTCATTTGTATATGAATCAAGACAGCAGTTAACCGAGCTTATAAGCCGCGGCAAAAATTCCTCGGCTGACTCCGGCGCACAATACATAAGCGCAATTCCCACACCGCCCGCGCAAACCGCACTCCAATTGTTACTGCTCTTTTCCCAGCCGAAGCGGCGGTTACGGAAAGGCTCAAAAACGCGGCGGTTCAGCTCCGCCTTAACGCGGCAGACAGTCGCACCGTCAAGCCGATTTTCCAAAAATGCGGTTATCTCGGCAAGCGCCGCCGCAGTTTCCGCCGTGAACAGGTCTATCATAGTATTGTCGTCGTCAAGCTTGCCGCTCGCGTGCGCCGCTACCGCCCAGCAATATTCGTCGCATATCGCCCATATCAGATCCTCGGCAGTGCGCAAATACACATCATTTTCGGGATATATCAAAGCTAATAAAGCCGCCGCCGATAAAAACCTGCGCCGCCTGAAAAACGGTTTTTCAAAGTCTGCGCGCTCCCCGTCCCTATAGTACCTGAACCGCGCGCTGAACCGAAGAACCGTAAGCGGTTCTTTTGTCCCCTTGGTGTAGTGCTGCTTTAATATGTCTATTGCGTCCTTGTAGGCTGCATTGCTTTTTACACTACTCCAAAACTCGCCGTTTAACTGTTCGCTGTATAGCATTTTTCCGTTACCTTCCCGAATATATCGTTTTTGTCCCTGCATAAAAATTCCCCGAAAACTCGGGGAGCTTTACTTTAAATATACTTACTTGAAAATCATATGCTTGATTTTTGAAAGCAAAGGGCGCAATTTGAATTTCCAGAAATACCGCATAGGGTAGCTTACCCTGTTCAACACAATATATATCTTATATTTACAGCTTTTTTCGCAGTCAAAATATTTGCCCTCTCTGTAAAAGGCTTTCATCACACCGACGATCTGACTTTCGGCAACATGCTCTTTGGCATAAAGAT
Source organism: uncultured Eubacteriales bacterium (assembly GCA_934486705.1). Taxonomy (GTDB): domain Bacteria; phylum Bacillota; class Clostridia; order Oscillospirales; family Acutalibacteraceae; genus UBA737. The sequence continues at coordinate 27,635 of CAKSQS010000006.1, read as the reverse complement.
TATCGCCGCGAATAATATAACTGCCGTCATTATTTACCTTTAAAATTCGGTGCAGCACCAGTTCTTTTCGGCTTTTCACCTTATAAAGCGGAACATCGCCGGCTTTAAGGGGGAATTGCGGCCTTTTTATTACCACAATATCACGGCCCTGCCGCAGCAGCGGGCGCATGCTTGTTCCGCGGGTAAGCGACATAACCTCATCTTGAGTTTTCAGCACTTCGTCTGCATTTTTTAATTCGGTTTCCGCCATTATTCAAGCACATCCGCGTCTTTAAGCTTGCCTACAAACCCGCTTACGGTTTCCTTTATTTCTTCCTCTGTCGCGTCGCTGTAATCTTTCTTCATAGCCTCAACTATTTCTTCCTCGGTAACATCATTTTTAAGCATATTAAAAATGTATGCGCCCGTATCGTTCATCTTGATAAAACCGTTGAATTTCTGCAGATCATCCCCCACCGCTACCGCTACGATCTTATCCGCAACTTCATTTGTTACAAAATTGTACTTTAATTTCATTCCCGTTTGCTCCTTTTAATAAATTAAAACAGATAAACGTACGCATTTTACGCACTTGACACTGTTTGTTTTTTATGCTATAATATTTACATAAAGGCAACCGATAGACGGTTAGCCCTCAAAAAATTTGGTTTTGAAAAAATAACCGCTTAGTTTGGGAGACAGGGCGGTTATTTTTTTATGCTTAATATGTAGCCTATTACAAGAATCATAAGTATTATGATAAAAGTTTCTTGCTCCACAGCATCACCCCCTTTATTCAAGAGGGTGCGGGTGTCCGGTGGACACATCTGCAAAGCAGAAGCACCGACCGAGGCGACATCCGAGAAAAACGCCCTCTGAATATCAAAGGGCCAACCGCCTACCGTTTGTAGGTTGCCTTTACGGGCTTTTACACCTTAATCATTTTACAATATTTTTAGACTGTTGTCAATCGCCGAATTTCAATCTGCAAATGTGCTTTACAGGGGGGCAAAGGCTCCCTTGCCTAAAGGGAGCTGGCAAAACCGTAGGTTTTGACTGAGGGATTGTTACAGAGCGAATACCCTCAGTTGCCTATCGGCGTTATCCCCTCTGTCGTTTCGCGACATTTCCCCGCTTATAATTCTGCATTACGCATTCCGAATTCCGCATTATTATTTTTGCATCGCCGGTTCTTTCCCGAAAATCGCATTAAATGAGGTTTCTGCGGCGTCCGACTCCATATTGCACCTTATTTTCCAAAGCTTGCAGCAGGAAAGCAGCCGATCTATCAGCTGCATGGTCTTCATCATGGTTGCCGGGTCTTTCGGCATATAAACCTGATTGAAGATAAGGTTTACCGCGTCGCTTTTGTCAAGCGGTTCGCATGAATTTCTATCTGCCCGCTCTATAAAGCAGATATGTTTAAGCGGCGTGCGCATATTGCAACCTAAATTTTCTTTTCCGCACCACGGCGTTCCGTAGGCGTACGGCGTTTCTGGCTCGTCCTCAAAAAAGCGCACTATCGGTTTATCCCCGTTAACAACGGTCATTTTATCTCCCAAAAGCTTCTGCCATAAGAGCATATGCGTGGTTTTCCCCGTCCCGCTGTGCGCCGCAAACGCAACACCCGTGCCGTTAACATCAAAGCAAGCGGAGTGCAATAAAAAAGCATCATGTAATGACACGACTTCCGCTATTTTACGGCTGAGTGCAATATATTCAAGATATTGCCTCGAAAAACATCCATTCTCCTCCAAGTCAATATCTTTTTCGGTAATTGTCAATGATATATCACAATCTTGATTTCCCGAAATCGGATACCGCTTACATGTTTTCGCCGTCTCGGGGTATATGTTATCAATTTGAAAATTGAAATCTGCTATTCTGCATTCCATTATGTTATCCTCACGCATAAAACTTAAAACAATATATATCGTTCGTTACAAGAAGCATATTTACATAAAACCGTTGCATTGCTGACACAGTAAATGCACCATGCATTCGTTCTGTTATTTCTTTTTAAGAAAATTAAGATATGAACCAATCATTTGTTTTTGAATTTTTCTAAGACTTTCTTTTCTTTGGTAATCATAACAAGCTTGCATATCCGGCTTGCATTCAACCAAGCGCAGACAGGATGGATAAGCCGGACACAAGGAGCATTCCGCTGTTTCAGAATAGTATTGATCCCATATCTTTTTAGGGGTATTTTCAAAAATCGATCCATAGTAATCATCGTCGACATGATGTTCGCATCGTCCCAATTTGCCATCCGGTAAAATAAAAGCTGTAGCATAGCTATCCGCCATACAGCGGCTGATGCTAACATCATTGCGCAGTCGATGATGTCCACCGAGCCCTTTTTCATCTATATAATCCTGCAATTCCTCAAAACGCTTTCCGATATCTACACGTTCACTTTCAGAACGGACATTTTTATAGTTACCGGCGTTTTCAAAAAGCAGATAAGAATATACACTAAATTTCTTATATCCGGCAAACTTTCCGTAAAGAAAATCAACCAGTGAATACAATTCATCCTCATTGTGTCTATCCATGTTAATTCTAACAGTAACCGCAATATCAGATTGCAATATTTTTTCAATATTATCAATAACACGTGCAAAAGGATTTTTATCCCTTTTGTCAGCATAATTTTTAACTCGATTATATGTATCTTCATTACCGTCCAAAGTAATTTGTACCTGTTGCAAATTCCAAATCTGTTTTGCCGATTCTAACATTGAATCATTGAATAAATAACCATTGCTAATCATTATTGAGCGAAAATCCACCTTTTTCTCTGTTAAGGAATTACAAATATAATCAATAACCTTAGTATTGCATGTCGGCTCGCCGCCAAACCATTTTAACACAATAGTACCGTCTCGGCGATTTTTCATTATATAACCTACTACAGCCTGCGCGGTTTCCAATGTCATTGTATACTGCTTAACACCCGCCTCGTAGCAGTAAAAGCACCTTGCATTACAGGCTGTTGTCGTAACTACTTCAAAAGTGTTAATTGTTCGGTCGGTGTTGAATTGTCTTGCAAGATGTGTAAGCTGTTTACTTAACTTCACATCTTCAAAATCTAATGGGACTAAAAACCAATTTTTTACTAAATAATCAATAAAATTGTCGTCTAAGTGAGCAGTTGGGTTTTTCAAAGTGTCAACTTCACTATAATCTAACAAAAGCATTTCTTTTGTTAGATTATTATAGAACAAATTTGTATTTTCGTAAGGCAGTAATACACAAAAATGTAATAAGCGATACTCGACACCCTTTTTCTCTTGATTTCCTAAAACCGTTGATACAATTTTAGCCTGTTCCTTTATAATCTGCATATCCGATACTCCATTTTTATATCTCATATAATAAATTCACACAATCGTAACTTTTACATATAATATATAATAATAAAAAAGGGGGTTCAAATGAACCCCTTTTTTAATTAGTCATCATCACAAATGTCGGTACCTTTTGCCGGGCAAGTCGGATTCGGAGAAATGGTAACAAGATCTGCAACATCCAAGCGTACAACTTCAAGTAATGCTTTCATTATTTTTTCACCACCTCAAAAATAGTATATAAATTATTATTTTGCAAAATGATTTACAGAAGCATCACCATAGTTCATCATAGCATAATATGCATCAATTTCTAATTGACCATAACCGCCCTTACTAATTCCGTTAGCAATTAAAGATTCAAAATTGGTCGTATATCCGTGACTTACTTCTGTTTCACCGTCATAAATCTCAATAGTGAAATTACGGCGATAATCAAAAGATTTTAAAGAATCAAAAGTAAATGTATACCTATTTTCACGTGGTACACCGTTTTGCATTTCAGGACCGTAAGTGTATTCCGCATTTGTATTGCTTTCAGGATAATATGAGATGGATTTTGCTGCACCATCTTTATCCGTCCAGCTTACAACTACTTTATAATCAGACTTGTTTTCACCGCTATATCTGTCTGAACGGAAGAAGAAATTAGCTACAGTTCTTGCATCCATCGCAAAACCATACTTGTTGATATAAACATCAGTCGATAAATGATTATCTACAGTTGTGTTATTCATCTCCGGAGTGGTTGTTGTAACTAAAGAAGCATAGCTGCCAAGATTAGCATCAGCTAATGAATCGGTTTTATAACCCTTGTATATTTGCATTTTTGCGCCGTAGGTCAACATATTAGCAATCAACTTCTGCTCGGATTCAGTAACAGACGTCAACGCAGACAAAGCATAGGTTTCAACACTATAAGAAGACTGTGCACCGTTGTACCAAACGCCATTCACGCATACAAAAACATTAGTAGTAACTACATCCGTTAATTCAATGGAACGAACCGGATAAGACCATGTTTTACAAGGTCTTTTATTTGAACCATTAAGCGTATCAGTAGTTTTAGCTATATTTGTAGCGCTTACAACCGAACCAGATGCAGCATCACGGCTAAATAACATATATGCATCGCTGTAATCACCCTGCTCGGCTAAACGATCCTTACGTGCAGCGAACTGCAGGCAAATTTCAGAATCATAGGCTGCTGAAGTAAAGGCCGCTCTGTAATTATTATAGTATAAAACAGTTTCAACCTTTGTTTCTTCACATTTCGTGCACTTAAAAGTTATAGAGCCATTTCCATCTGCAGTAGCCGGAACAGCAGCATCATCAACAAACTGCCATTCATGCTCGCAAACAGTAGCAGTTGTAACAGTTACAGAACCGTTTGTAATATCAACATCCATAAGTTTGTCGGCATCGTAATCCGCAGCGTCAACTGCAGCGGTAATAGCATATACATGACCCGCTTCAGCTTCTGTCGAAATGGTAGCAGCAAATTTTATAACTAAGCTTTCAATGACATTGTCATATGTACCGTCAGTCTTGGGCCAGTTAACGAAATCAACAAACTGGATAAGAGTGCCGTTATCTGCTGTTGTTGTTTTGCTGTAAAGACCTACTAAATCCGGATCAGTAACATCGGTGGTTTCGGTAAGACGGGTATATACACCTCCGTTGCCGTCGGTTATATCACCGATTGCAAGACCTGCGGGGAAGGTTAGTTTAATGTGTTCGGCGCAAACCTTATTAAGGTTTGAAATAGTAGCCGTCACCGTAACGGTATCACCGGGTTTGCCTTCTACTGCACCAAGTGCATAGGTGGGTTTTGCTGTGATGCCCTCGGCCGATACAGTCAGGCAACCTACAAGAGCGGTTAAGCAAAGGGCTGCCGAGAGTACAAGCGCGAGAGACTTTTTGAAAATCTTTTCCATATCTTTTCTCCTAACCGGCTTTCGCCAAATATATTGCGCAATGCTTTTAAGCACTGCTCTACCAAAAGCGGCAATGCCACGTTCCGCCACTAATGGTTTTCTTCATTTTATCATTAAAACAAATCTTTGTCAAGACCTTCGGGAGCTAAAAATCGTTATCCGACGGCTAAATATTGGGGCGGCTTTTTGTGCAAATAGACAAGTACACAATAAGTTGTTCAATATGTTTTATTATATGTACCATAGGCACTAAATATTGTCAGGCATAAAGCCGCAAACAAATATTTCCTGTGCCTTTGTATACAATTATATATTTGCTACAATGGTTTGTCAAGTATTTTTCGTCGTTATTTTTCACCAACATTTGACAAATCCGCCACTGAAAATTATATATTAGATATCAAAAGACATATTTTTCGGCACACAACGGATTGTTTTTATTGCTTTCGCTTATATTGTCAACTATTGCACTTGTTTATAATATAACAAAAAAGAAATAGCCGCCCTTCGCCAAAAGTAACGGTTATTTCTTTATAACATGTTTCTTGAGGGCTAACCGTCTATCGGTTGCCTTTATGCTTATATTATAGCATATATTTTCAATTTGTCAAGCACGGCCGAAATTGATATAATACAGAAAATTCAAACCCCTGCCGCAATCGACCGATTGCGGCAGGGAATTTTTGTAAGTGTTATTTTTTGGCTGCCGCTGCTTTTTTAGCCTTGTAGCGTTTCCATATAACCCACAGCGGGCCTGCGATGCAAAGGGATGAAACCGCACCCGAAACTATACCGAACGCCATAGGAATGGCGAAAGTACGGAGAGTTGAAAGTCCGAACAGTTCGGATACCGCAACGATAGTCATAACCGCCACAAAGGTTGTGAGCGAGGTTATAACGTTTCTTCTGAGCGAGGTGTTAATGCTCTCGTTTACAATTTCGCCGATTTCAGCACCCGGCATAAGGCGCGAGTTTTCGCGCACACGGTCGTAAATAACGATAGTATCGTTAAGCGAATAGCCGAGTATGGTAAGCACAACCGCTATATAGTTTGAATCAAGCTGCAGGCGGAAGAACACGCAGGTGAAGAAGGTGATGAACACGTCAAACACCAGCGCGCAAAGCGCGGTGATTGCGGCGGAAATGCCGCCGATACGCTTAAAGCGGATGCCCACATAAATTACAACCAAAACCGCGGTTATAAGTACGGCCACAAGGCTCTTTAAGAAGAACGAGCCTGCAACGGTGGGGCTTACGGAGTTAGAGTTGTAAAGCTCAATTTTATTATCCTTAAATTTTTCATTAAGGGTGGAAGTAAGCTTTTCCTGATCCTCTGCCGAAACCGAGTCCTTACCCACAAGGCTTATTTCAAAGGTTTTTGTGTCACCGGTGAGCGAGGTGCTCTTTGATACGGTAAACGATTTTTTAATAACCTCTTTAACGGCGGATTCAATATCCGCGTCCTTAACGTCCCCCGTGTAGGAGTAGGCAATCTTAGTACCGCCGCTGAAGTTTATATCTAACTTTACGCCGAACCCGGGAATAAACATAAACACTATTCCGGCGAGAAAAATTGCGGCATATATAATAAGAACCTTTTTGAAATTCTTATTGAAATCGATTTTATTATTACGCATTTTTCTCACCTCCGTAGAACTGCGGCTTTCTCATAAACTTTAGCTGCGAAAGGCTCTTAAGCATATATTTGGAGGCAAGCACGCCCATTATAAGGTTGAAGATAACGCCGACCAAAAGCGTATAACCGAAAGAATAGATAGAGCCGGTTATTGAAGAGCCGAGGAGCGACATTATGGGTGAGAATATCTTGGCGATAATATTATCCGGCGTACCGAAAGCGCCCATAAGCACTATTGAAACGATAATAATGGTAACGTTACCGTCGATTATAGCGCTCAAAGCATTTTTAAAGCCGCTGTCTATTGCGCCGTCAATTGTCTTGCCCTTTTTAAATTCATCCTTAATACGCTCGGACGCGATAACGTTACAGTCAACGCCCACGCCGACCGACAAAATGATACCCGCAATGCCCGGAACGGTAAGTGTAAAGCTATCGGCATTCGGGAAGAAGCCCGAAATGCAGGCGATACTTCCCGCAAGCTGACCGAGCAGTGCGATTGCCGCAACAACGCCGTTTACGCGGTAAAGCACTATCATAATAAGGCAAACTATACCGAAAGCAATAGCGCCGGCGATAAGCATAACGCGGAGTGCGTCAGAGCCGAGGGACGGCGAAATTATTTGCAGCTTACTGTCATCAACCGTAAGCGCGAAGGGCAGCGAGCCTGCGTTTATCTTATCGGCAAGGTCCTTTGCTTCTTCAGAGCCCGCCATACCGTCTATGTAAGCCGTGCCGTTGGTTATGGCTGTGTTAACGGTCGGGGCGGATATTTCGGTCTCATCCATCCAAATGGATATTTTGCTGCCTACAAGCTCTGCCGTTGCGGTTGCAAACTTTGCAGATCCCGCGTCGGTGAAATAGAGGTAGACCACATATGCGCCGTTTTCATTAACGCCCGCCTCGGCGCGGTCAATATCCTGCGCGCCGCTCAAGATAACGTCGTTTTTATCCTCATTGCGGCAGAAGGTAAGCAGCGCGGTCTCGCCGAGCTCCTGCACCGCCGCGGCGGCGTCGAAATCGCTTTCGTTCGCAGCCCAGGGGAATCTTACGATTATCTGATGATTGTCATTGTCGGTATAAACCTCATAATCGGTTATGTTCTTGTTTACAAGGCGGGTCTCGATAATGGCTTTCGCGGCGTCCATATCGTTTGCGGTAATATCAACGCCCTCCTTATCGGGCGAGAAAACGGCTTCAACGCCGCCCCTTATATCAATACCCCAACGGATATCGTTAGCACCCTTAATGTAAACCTTGCGGGTATCGCCGTAGTAATTTTCAATTCCGAAAAAGGCGGTATATGTAAGCGCCAGAATCAGAAGAAACACCACGAAAAATACCGGCTTGCCTGTTCTTTTGGACTTCATTGGCAAATCCTCCACTATATGTGATTATTATGTATTATACATATAAACGCGGCTAAAGTCAATCGTTATATGTAAAATCACCTAATTTTCTTTGTCGGCAAGTAATTTTTCCAACGCCGCGTACCTTACCGCGAGCGCCAAAACCTCCGACGCCTTCTCTATTTCCTCAACCGAGGGGTAAGAGGGGGCTATTCTTATATTTGAGTCCTTAGGGTCGTTGCCGTAAGGATATGTAGCTCCTGCGGGGGTTAAAATCATACCCGCGTTTGCGCACAGCTGCTCTACCCTTTTAGCGCAGCCCTCAAGCACATAAAGGCTTATAAAATATCCTCCGCGCGGAGTGGTCCAACGGGCAATGCCCGTACCTGACAGCTGATTTTGCAGCTCTTTTTCAACCGTTTCAAACTTAGGCCTTAAAATCGCCGCGTGGCGTTTCATATGCTTTTCAATATCCGCCACGGTTCTGAACATACGCGCGTGCCTTAGCTGGTTAAGCTTATCCGGCCCTATAGTCTGGTATTTCATTCTGCCCTTTAAAAGCGCCACGTTGTTGGGGCTTGCCGCCTCAACCGCCACGCCCGCGCCCGGGAAGGTTATTTTGGAAGTTGACGTAAATATTATGGGAAGATCGGGGCTGCCCGCCTTAACGCACTCATCATATATATTAAGGAGCGTATCTCCCTCATCATACAAATCGTGCACCGCATAAGCGTTATCCCAAAAAATTCTGAAATCCCCCGCGGCGGGCTTTAGGTGCGCCATACGGCGAACCACATTATCCGAGTAGGTTATTCCCTCGGGGTTTGAATACTTCGGAACACACCAAATACCCTTGACCGACGGGTCTTTTACAAGCTCCTCCACTTCGTCCATATCGGGCCCTTCGGCGTTCATATCCACCGGAATAAGCTCAAAGCCGAAATACTCGGTAACAGCGAAATGGCGGTCATACCCCGGCACGGGGCACAAAAATTTAAGCTTGCCCTGCTTCATCCAGGGCTCGCCGCCCATACCGTGGGTCATAGCCTGGGCTATGGTATCAAACATCATATTAAGCGAGGAGTTGCCGCCCACTATTATCTGGTCGGGCGAAAGCCCCAAAATTTTACCGAAAAGGTTTTTAAGCTCCGCAAGCCCGTCAAGCCCGCCGTAGTTGCGGCAGTCTATTCCGCTTATGTTCTTAAAGCCCGTGTCGTTACCAACAAGGTCGAACATTTTCTCGCTTAGATCCATATTATCAAAACCCGGCTTGCCGCGCGACATATCGAGCGACAGGTGCATACTGCGCATATGCTCGTATTCATTGCGCACGTTTTTAAGCTCGGCTGCAAGCTCTTCACGGTTCATACTTAAATAATCTGACATAATATTTCACCTCATAACTAAATAATTATAATGGTAAAGCGCCTATATTTCAAGTGATAAACCGCAAAAAGTTGATTTTTTACGTTTTTTACAAAAAACACAGTGTCGGTTTATTCTTGACAATAGGCGCGGAAATGTTTAATATAGTATGAAAGGACGGTGTAAAGATTGAGTAAAAAGAATTTAATTATAGTTATTTCATCGGTCGCGGCGGGGCTTGTTATTTTGGGCGCGCTCGGCGTTTGGTTAGTACATATTTTCAAGTCGGGTAACGGCTCGGCAGGCGGTAACGGCGGCAGCCCCGTTATAAGCGTGGGGTCTGTTGCGGCTTCTCCCGGCAAAACCGTTAAAATTCCCGTAAACTTTAAGAACAACCCCGGCGCTATGGGCTTTTTGATTGAGTTTGAATATGACGCAAACACGCTTGAATATTTAAGCACCGATAAAGGCGAGCTGCTTACCGACTGCACGGTGGCGGAAGCGGACAGCGGAAAATTAAAGCTTGTAAGCGTTGAGGACGGAGACGTTAAAAAGGACGGCACACTGGCATACCTTAACTTTAAAATTAAGGACGGTGCGTCGGGCAAATCCGAAATCAAAGCCATCTGCGGCGAAAACAGCGTTTGCAATTATGACGAAAAAGCAATTTCGGTAAAAACCGAAAACGGAACGGTTACAGTTAATTAAACAATTAAAAAATCGGCGAAACCTGTGAGTTTCGCCGATTTTTTACGGACTTTTTTATTTCATAGCGCGCATAGCGTTTAATATTGCTATTATGGTAACGCCCACGTCGGCGAAAATGGCTATCCACATATTCGCAAGACCTACGGCGCTCAGCAGCAGCACAGCTGCCTTTATAGCTAATGCGAAAATTATATTCTGCCGCACTATAGCCATAGTTTTTCTCGCGATTTTAACCGCGTCCGCCAGCTTTGAGGGCTTATCGTCCATAAGCACAATATCCGCCGCCTCAATAGCCGCGTCGCTGCCCATAGCGCCCATTGCAATTCCGACGTCGGCGCGAGCCAGTACCGGTGCGTCGTTTATGCCGTCGCCCACAAAGGCAAGGGTCTTGTTTTCACTTATAAGCTTTTCAACCGCCGTAACCTTATCGGCAGGCATAAGCTCCGCGTGAATTTCGTCAAGCCCCAATTCCTTTCCTACCGCCTCGCCTATTTCTTTGCGGTCGCCCGTAAGCATTACGGTTTTGGTAATGCCGAGCTTTTTAAGTGCGGCTATCGCGTCCTTTGAATCGGGCTTTACCTCATCGGTAATAACTATGTGCCCCAAATAATCAGAGCCTTCGGAAATATGAATAACCGTGCCGTTTATGTGGCAGTTGTGCCATTTTGCACCCACCTTATCCATAAGTCGGCTGTTGCCGGCGAAAATCGTTCTGCCGTCTATTACCGCCTCAATTCCCATTCCGGCGTGTTCCTTTACCTCGCCTATGCGCGAGGGGTCAATGTGACCCTTGTGCGCCGCGATTATAGACTCGGCTATCGGGTGGTTTGAGTAGCTTTCCGCCGCCGCAGCAACGTCTAAAAGCTCCGCCTCGTCCGATTTTTCGGGATGAATGGCACTAACGGTAAAGCAGCCCTTTGTAAGCGTTCCCGTTTTATCAAAAACCACGGTTTCAACCTTTGAAAGCACCTCAAGATAATTTGAGCCTTTAATAAGCACGCCGCGCTTTGATGCGCCGCCTATACCGCTGAAAAATGAGAGCGGAACGGAAATTACAAGCGCGCAAGGGCAGGAAACAACAAGGAAGTTGAGCGCGCGCTGCAGCCAATCGCTCCAACCGCCGCCGATAATAAGGGGCGGCAAAACCGCCAGCACCACCGCCGCTATAACCACTGCGGGGGTGTAATATTTTGCAAAGCGGGTAATAAAGTTTTCAGCCTTAGCCTTTTTAGAGGACGAATTTTCCACAAGGTCGAGAATTTTCGCAACCGTGCTTTCGCTGTAAACGCTCTCGGTTTTTACGGTTATAACTCCCGTAAGGTTTACCGAGCCGCTTACTACCTTATCGCCCTCTTTAATATCGCACGGCATACTCTCGCCCGTAAGCGCGGCGGTATTAACCGAGGTCTCGCCCGTAAGCACCGTGCCGTCAAGCGGAATTTTCTCGCCCGGCTTTACAATAATTGTTTCCCCTTTGGAAACTTCCTCGGGCGATACCTTTATTTCCGCGCCGTCGCGCAGCACAGTGGCGCTGTCGGGCCTGATATCCATAAGGCTTGAAATGCTCTTGCGGCTCTTTCCCACGGCAATGCCCTGGAAAAGCTCGCCCACCTGGTAAAGCAGCATAACCGCAACCGCCTCAAGGTACTCGCCCGAGGCATACGCCCCCACGGTTGCAATAGACATTAAAAACTGCTCGTCAAAAACCTGACCGCGGGCAATGTTCCTCACAGCGCCCCACAGCACGTCATACCCCACGGTGAAGTACGGAATAAGGAATATAACGGCTTTAAGCCACCCTTTAACCGGAATAAGCGCCGCCGCAATAAGCAGCACCGCCGCCGCAATTATGCGGATAAGCCTTTTTTTATGTCTGCGGCTCATAAAAAGCTCCCCTTTTTTGCTTTATTTAAGTATTATGCGGCAATCGGGCTCAACCCTGCGGCAAACCTTGACCGCTTTTTTCATAATGTTATCAAACTCTGCGTCATCCGCCTCAACGGTCATTTTCTGGGTAAGGAAATTAACGTCCGCAAAGGTAACTCCCTCAATTTTTCTTATTCCCTCCGCCATTTTTGCGGCGCAGTTTGCGCAATCGAGATCTTCAAGTTCAAATGTTTTTTTCATTTTTCTTTTTCCTTTCTTCTGTTAAATGATTAAATCCCTGACCTATAATTGTTCGCACATGATCATCGGCAAGGAAATAATAGATTGTTTTGCCCTCTCTTCGGCAGGCAATTAAATTGCTCTGCTTTAAGACCTTTAACTGGTGCGAAATTGCCGATTGTGTCATACCCAGCAGTTCCGCAATGGCGCAAACGCACATTTCCGATTCAAAAAGCGAGAACAAAATGCGCATACGCGTTGTATCGCCGAAAAGCTTGAATAAATCGGCTAAATCGCAGAGCATTTCGTCCTTCGGCAACTCGTGCCGCACCGCTTTCAGCATCTCGGCGTGGTCGTGCATATGCTTTTCCATATTTCAACCCCCATTCATATGAATATTCATTCATTTGAATTTCTGTTCATATGATACTCTGTTCATATGTATTTGTCAAGTACCAATTTAAAAAAACTTGTAAAAGGCAGATAAATGTGGTAAGATAGGTAATGCTATGTTTTACCAAAGGGGTGAGGTTTCCCACTTGGCTAATAAATATAAAACTCTGTTTTCAAATACATTGCTTATAAGCATAGGCACGTTCGGCTCGAAAATACTCGTTTTCTTTATGGTGCGGTTTTACACGGGCTTTATGTCCCCCTCCGATTACGGCACGGCGGACTTAATAACCCAAACCGCAAACCTGCTTTTCCCCGTAATATCGCTTGGAATTACCGACGGTGTTTTCCGCTTTGCACTTGATAACGAGCGCGGCAGGCGAAGTATTTTCACGGCGGGCTTTATTGTTATAACTCTGGGCGCACTTATGTTTATTCCCATAGTTCCGCTGCTCGGCATAGTCAAGGAGTTTCGCGGGCATATCTGGCTTATTGTTATATACACGCTTTCCTCCTGCTACCATTCCCTTTGCGCGCAGTTTATAAGGGCGCGGGGAAATACAGCGCTTTTTGCGGTTCAGGGAATAATCAACACATCTCTTGTAATCACGCTTAATATAATATTCTTGGCGGTTATGAAAATCGGGCTTACGGGCTACGTGCTTTCGGTAGTTCTTGCGGATTTTCTTTGCACCGTTTTTCTGTTTGTTAAAGAAAAGCTGTGGCTGCAATTTACCCCGCACCCGCGCAAAAAAGCGTTTGTTAAAATGCTCAAATACAGTATTCCGCTTATTCCCACAACGGTTTTTTGGTGGATAACCAGCGTTTCCGACCGCTATATGGTAAACGGCTATATAGGCGATACGGCAAACGGTATTTACGCGGTGTCCTATAAGATTCCCACTATTTTAACCATAGTATCAAGCGTATTTATGCAGGCATGGCAGTTTTCCGCCGTTGTTGAGTCCCACGGGGACGAAAAGGAGCACGCCGAGTTTTTCGGCGGCGTTTGGCGCTCGTTTCAGGCGGTTATGTTTTTGGCGGGTTCGGGAATAATCGCCCTTGCAAAGCCGGCTATAAAAATTCTCTCCGCCGCGGAATATTACGAGGCGTGGAAATATGTGCCCGTTTTATCGCTTTCAATGGTGTTTACGGCGTTTACCTCATTCCTCGGCACGGTGTATGTTGTTACCAAGCAGAGCGGAATATCGTTTTTAACCGCAATGGCGGGTGCTGCAATAAATATTGCGCTTAACTTTGTGCTTATACCCTCTCCCCTCGGCGTTCAGGGTGCGGCAATAGCCACGTTTATAAGCTATTTCGCGGTGTTTTTGATCCGCGCCGCAAATTCAAGAAAATATATCCGCTTTAAGCTTTACGGCGGCAGCGTCGCCGCAAATACCGTAATAACCCTTGTGCAAACCGTTTTTATAGTTTATGAATTGCCGTTTTGGATTCCCGTTCAGGTACTCGGCGTAGCGGCGGTGGCGGCGGTTAATTATAAGTATTTATTTTCAGCACTCGGAAGAATAATACCCTCTCTGCGCAGATAAGGAGATTTTTATGGCATTTTTCAGCACAACATTCGGAAAGCTTATTATCACCTTTTTGGTTTCAATGGTCCCGGTAATTGAATTACGCGGCGCAATACCCATAGGCGTGGGTATGGGTCTGCCCTACTGGGCAGCAATACCCGTGGCTATAGTGGGCAACCTTGTTCCCGTGCCGTTTATTATTATATTTATCAAGAAAATATTTGCCTTTATGCGCGAAAAAATGCCCAAGCTTGACGGGCTTGTAACCCGCCTTGAAAATAAGGCGAACAGCAAATCCGAAACGGTGCAGAAATATGCATTTTGGGGACTTTTCATCTTCGTTGCCATTCCGCTGCCGGGCACGGGCGCATGGACGGGCGCGCTTATAGCCGCAATGCTTGAAATGAAGCTTAAAAAAGCTTTCCCGTCAATCGCACTCGGCGTGCTTACCGCAGGGGCTATAGTTACGTTTGTAACATATCTTGTGCCGGTAATAGCGCGGCTTTTCGCATAGGGTGAAAATATGCCGCTTTGCGAAAAACCTGTTTATATTCATGAGCCCACGCCGCTGCAATGCGGGCAGGCGGTGCTTGCCATGCTCTCGGGAAAATCGGTAGAGGAAATAATAAAAATTGTGGACACCGAGCGCGAGACCGACCTTAAAATGATGTATTCCGCGCTGGATAGGCTTGGCATTACATACGAAAAAAACCGCGTAGCGGTAAACCGCCGCGAGGAGCTGCCCGAAATATGCTTTTTAAGCCTTGAAACGCCGCGCTGCTGGCATTGGTCGCTGTATTTTAAGGGCAAATTTCTTGACCCCGAGCACGGCGTGCTTGATGATTTTCCCGAATCGGGAAGGAAATACTATTGGAAAATAACCGATAATTAAATTTTTTCTTGCATTTGTTTTAAGCTTTTGCTATAATAGTTGCAAATCGCATTATGGGCAAACCCGCCGAAAGGCTGGGACGCAAAGTTTAGTGTCTAACCGGAAATTTCCGTATGATCGACTGACCGCACACTTTTTTATGTGCGGTCGGTTTTTTTGTTGAGGTGATAAATTGAACCGTGTTTTAAGGGAAGAAAAAAAGTTTTTAATAAATGTGGATGAGTTTATTGCGCTCTCGGGCAAGTTGGAAAACGTATTGCACGCCGACCCGCACAACGGCACGCACGGCTATACGGTACGCTCCCTTTATTTCGATACGCTTTACGACCGCGATTTTTTTGAAAAGCAGGCGGGTGTGGAGCTGCGCCGTAAAATTCGGCTGCGCTGCTACGACCCGAAAGCGGATTACGCCATGCTTGAAATAAAGCAAAAGCAGGGCTCAAACCAATTAAAACGGTCGCTTAAGCTTAAACGCGAGCATGCCGCTCGCCTAACATTAGGGGATTACTCGCCCCTGCTTTTATACAGCGAGCCCTTTGCCGCAGAGTGTTATGCTTTAATGCACACCCACTGCTATTTGCCAAAGACCGTTGTGGAATACAACCGCAAGGCATACATCGCCAAGGAAAATAAAATTCGCATAACCTTTGATAACCGCATTGTTTCCACCGAAAGCTGCTTTGATATATTCAGCGAAAGGCTCAATATGAACCCGGTGCTTGACCCTTACAATGCGGTGCTTGAAGTGAAATACAACGGCTTTTTGCTTGAATATATAAAAAGAATGATAAACCCCGTTAACCGAAGCGAAATTTCGGTGAGCAAATATGTACTGGCGCGCCAAAACGGATACCAAACAAGATTATAGGAGTTAATTAAAATGAGAGAGAAAATTTACAGCCTTTTTACAAACCCCAGCGATATGACCTGGCAGCAGATTTTAATGAATATATCTGCGGCGGCGGTTCTCGGAATGTTTATTTTTATTTCATATCAGCTATCGCACCGCGGCACTATTTACAGCAAAAAATTCAACGCCTCGCTCGTAATTTTAACGGTGCTTACGGGCACTGTAATGACCGTTATAGGAAATAACATAGCGCTGTCGCTCGGTATGGTGGGTGCGCTTTCCATAGTCCGTTTCCGCACGGCCATAAAGGATTCGCGCGATACGGTGTACATCTTCTGGTCAATTATAATAGGTATTTGCTGCGGCGTGGGCGATTACCTTGTAGCCGCTGTAGGCAGCGCGGTAACCTTTGTTGTAATACTTATTCTCGGCTGCATTAAAAGCGATAACCGAATGCTTCTGATCGTCCGTGCGGACCGCTCAAAGCAGCCTATGATAAAATCGCAGGTTTACAAGCTTTTTTCGGGCAAGGCGGTTTTAAGGGTGGAAAACACCACGCAAGACACGGTGGAGCTTATCTACGAGCTTACCCAAAAGCTTATTAAAAAAGCCGAAAAGGGAGAAACGGATATTGCCGACAGCATTTACAGGCTTGAAAATATAGAATACGTGAATTTGGTAATGCAAAACGACGAGGTTTCAAACTAAATGAAAAGAATTACGGCTGTTATTCTTTCCCTCGCATTTCTTCTGTGCGGCTGTAATGGCAAAGCCCCTGCGGCGGTGGGAAATGCCGCCGCACAGGCGAAAAATAAAATAACCGTAACGTGGGATAAATCGGATACGGCGGATTTTTACCGTGTATATCGGCTTGAAGACGGCGAGGATAACTACAGGTTTATTGACGATACAAAGGAGCTCTCCTACACCGACGAAACCGCAGCCGCAGGCATAACCTACCGCTATAAAATTACGGTGGTAAAGGGCAGCCGCGAATCTTCGGGGCGGGAAACCGAAAAGGTTACTATAAAGAGCGAAAGCACGCAAACCAAAGCCGCGCTTAAAGTGCCGAGTATAAGCTCCGTTACAAAAATGGATATGTACACAAACGCGGTGCAGTTTTCTTCAGCCGGCACGGACTGTACATACGAAATATTCCGCTCCCCCGCAATTGACGGCGCTTATACCTCTCTCGGTACAACCGAAGAAACCGTGTGGTATGACGATACTGCCGACGGCAAGACGTTTTACTACAAGGTGGCGGCGCTGCGCGGAGAGGAGAAAACCCAAGCTTCCTCACCCTGCCAAGCAGGCAAAAACGCAAGAAGGGTTTTTCGCGTGCCCGTAATAATGTACCACGAATTTGTAACCCAAAGCGATTTAAGCTCGGGCATAGCCCTCGATGAATACGCCATATATCAAAACGAGTTTGAAGAGGACCTCATATGGCTTAAAAACAACGGCTACACCACCATAACCTGCCGACAGCTTGCAGATTATATGGAGGGAAAGGATAAAAACATTCCCGCAAAGCCGATATTGCTTACCGCCGACGACGGCAAGTACGGGGTATATAAAAACGCATATCCTCTGCTTAAAAAATACGGCGCTACCCTCTCGCTTGCCCTTATCGGCTACGAGATAGACAGCGCGACCGAAAGCCCCGAGGCAAGAAGCAAAAGCGCCGCGCCGTTTTGCACATGGAGCGAAATAGCCGAAATGGCGGATTCGGGCGCGGTTGAAATGATAAGCCACACGCAGAATATGCACATATTCTCGCACGATAACCGCACGGGCGCAAACTGCGCCGAGGGCGAGGAATACAGCAGCTTTTTACCCGCAGCACAGGCAGACTTTGCCGTTTTCAACCGAAATCTGAAAGAGCATTCCGTAAAGCCCACCGTGGCAATGGCTTACCCCTACTCCAAACGCTCCGCCATGGCGGATAAGGCATGGATGGTAAGCGGCTACAAGGTGCTTTTGGGCGGAGACGACGATGAAGAGCGAAAGACCCAAATGAATTACTTTGTTTTCGGCGCGGGCGTCAATTCAAAATCCGCAGTGCTGCGAAGACTGCCCCGCATGATAAACATACCCCTAAAAAATTATATTAACGACGCCGTAAAGCACGACGGCAATTAAAAAAAGGGAGGTGCGCTTAAATGAAATATAAAGCAATAGGAATCACCGCGCTTGCGGTAATTCTTGTTTTGGGCAGTATAAACTGGCAGTATGTTTTCGGTATTGATACCCAAAAACGCTACCACCAGCATTGGGACGCACCTCAAAAAACGCCCTGCAAAACAGCGCACGCCGGCGGCGAGCTTTGCACACACCTGCCCATAATAAGCATAAATACGGGCGGCAAGACTATTCCCGGCGCAACGCTTAAGGATGAAAACGGCAGGGAAACGGGCTACACCACCGCTCCCGACGGCTCTGACAGAATAACCGCGTACATCAGCACATTTGATAACGAAAGTGAGTTCAACCACCCGACGGACGCGTCCGATTTTTCAAGCAAGGTTGAAATTCACATAAGAGGAAACTCTTCAAGAAGCTTTGATAAACCCGGCTATGCCATAAAGCTTATAACCGAGGACGGAAAGAGCAACCCTTACGCGCTGCTCGGTATGGACGAGCATCAGGATTGGGTGCTGCACGGACCGTTTATCGATAAAACCCTTATAAGAAACTATATGTGGTACAACATTGCGGGCGAAATTATGGACTATGCGCCCAACGTGCGGTTCTGCGAGGTTATGCTGAACGGCGAATACCGCGGGGTATACGTTCTTGCGGAAACTATTACCGCAGGTAAAAACGACGCCAGACTTAACCTTACCGTTGATGAAAAAAACAATAATTACTCGGGCTATGCCCTGCGTTTGGACAGGGGCAGCGATAATGAGCTGAAAAACCTTAACTCCTTTTCAAAATACACCCTGCGCACAAAAAATATAATCGATATAGTCTACCCCGGCACATCTCTGCTTACGCCCGAATTGACCGAATCCATTCGGCAGGATTTTTCGTCCTTTGAAAAAATGCTGTATTCATACGATTTTGATAATCCGGGCGCGGGCTATGAGGATTATATAGACGTTGAGTCGTTTATCGACTTTTTCCTTATAAACGAGTTTACCTGTAATTACGACGCAGGCTGGCTTTCAACATATATATACAAGGATATGACGGGTAAATTCCGTATGTGCATATGGGATTTCAACTCCGCGTGCGATAACTACCAGGACTCTTATATTATACCCAACCATCTTGAAATGCAGCACTGCCTTTGGTATGTAATGCTCATAAAGGACGAAGATTTTACCGACAGAATAATAAAGCGCTACAAGCAGCTGCGCAAGACATATTTCAGCGAGGAATATTTAAACGGCTATATAGATGACTGTATAGAGTATTTGGGTGATGCAATAGAACGTAATTTCAGAGTATGGGGATATACCTTTAAGGAAGAGCACGATGTTTTAAAGCCCGCCGAGCGCAACGCCCGCTCTTACGATGAGGCAGTAAAGCAGCTAAAGGACTTTTTGCGGATACGAACCGAGTGGTTAGATGAAAACATTGAAACCGTAAAGCAATATTCCAAGGAATCCAAGGTAAAGAAATTTATAGAAAACGCAAACTGATATGAAAGGGGGAAAAGCGTGAAAAAGTTTATTACGGTCGTGTGCATTTTTCTTGCATTATATATTATATTCGATACCGCCTACTACAAGGGCAGGGTATATATCGATTTTTCTCCCGATAAATCGGTAACTACCTTTATGCGGGCGGATGATAAAAACATATATATGAACAGGGGCGACGGATATAAAAGCTTTGAAATAAAGGGCGTAAATATGGGCTCGGGCGAGCCGGGCGAATGGTCAACCGATTTTTCCGTCAATAAAAGCACCTACCTGCGTTGGTTTGGGCAAATACAGGATATGGGCGCTAATACCCTGCGCATTTACACGGTGCAGAACGACACCTTTTATAACGCTTTTTACGAGTATAACAAAAATAACCCCGAACCGCTTTGGCTTATACACGGCGTTTGGGTAAACGATTACGTGCAAAACTCCTCCCGCGACGCATACGACAAGGATTTTTACGATACGTTTTTAGATAACTGCAAAACCATGGTGGATGTAATTCACGGCAAGAAAAAAATAGGTCTCGGGAGAATGGCTGCCGCAGGGCACGGCTCGTACCTTAAAGATATTTCCCCGTGGGTGATAGGCTATATTCTCGGCGTTGAGTGGGAGGATGTAACGGTAGCTTATACGGACGAAAAATACAGCGCCGACAGCGAAAAAAACGCATACCGCGGAAAATATATGTATACCGCAGAGGACGCAACGCCCTTTGAAACTATGCTCACCATGGTGGGCGATAAGGTAATAGATTACGAAACAAAGCGCTACAAGCAGCAAAGGCTTGTCGCCTTTTCAAACTGGCCCACAACCGATCCGTTCGAGTACCCCGAAAATGTAAGCAGCTTTTTCCTTAAATGCGGGCGCGTGAATGTAGAGCATATAAAAACCACCGAAAAATTTCTTTCGGGTCAGTTTGCCTCATACCACGTTTACCCCTATTACCCCGATTATCTGAACTTTGTTAAGGATTGGAATTTTTTCGGAATATCCGACCTCTCCCCCTTTATGACAGATAGCGGCGAACTGAACACATACAGGGCGTATCTCTCGCTTTTAACAAGACATCATACTATGCCCGTGATAATTTCCGAATTCGGCGTTTCCACCGGCAGAGGTATGGCACAGGTGGATCGTAACACAGGGAGAAATCAGGGTAAAACCTCGGAGAAGGATCAAGGAAAAGCGCTTATTGAATGCTATGAGGATATTCGCGCGGTAGGCTGTGCGGGCGGCTGTGTTTTCACCTGGCAGGACGAATGGTTCAAGCGTACTTGGAACACCATGTACGCGGTGAATTTAAAAAGAACCCCCTATTGGTCGGACTACCAGACAAACGAGCAATATTTCGGGCTGCTCTCCTTTGACCCGGGGAACAAAAGCTCTGTCTGCTATGCAGACGGCGATATTTCGGAATGGACCGAGAGCGACACCGTGTATAAGACGGATAACGGCTATGTAAGTATGAAATACGATGAAAAGTTCGTTTATTTTCTTGTGTATAAAAAGGGCTTGGACTTTGAAAATGAGACCCTTTATATACCTATAGATACCACGCCCAAAACCGGCAGCAGCTTTTGCGAAAACTATAACCTTAAATTTGATAAGGGCGTTGACTTTATAATAAAGCTGAACGGAAAAAACAACAGCAGGCTGCAGGTGCAGGAGCGCTATGAATCACTGCGCTCCACCTATTCGGTTAACATATATAACTTTGATACCTATGTAAAGGAAAACATTCCCGAAAAAACTTCTCCGAAATTTGTAAATATAAATATGATATTAAAAACAGAAAAACTGATTATGTTTGATATTCTTGATACTAAGGGCGAGGTTTTTGAAACGGGCAAGCTTACCTACGGCAACGCAAACCCCGAAAGCCGCGATTTCAATTCACTTGCCGATTTTATAAATTCGGGCGATTATATAGAAATCAAGTTGCCGTGGCAGCTGCTCAACTTTGCAGACCCTTCCCGTATGCAGATTCACGACGATTACTACGACGGAAACTACGGCGTGGACTATATGGAAATAGACAAAATGTATGTGGGACTTGTAACGGAAGCTTCGGGCGCAAACACAAGGCACACCCTTGCCCCGCTTGCGCTTAAAAGGTGGAATAACAAGGTCACCTACCACGAAAGACTTAAAAGCTCATATTATATTCTTAAGGATTACTGGACAGGGGGCGCGGAAAAATGAAAGTAGAAATTATGCTCTATATCTATTTGTTCGTCTGCGCCGCAATGATACTCTTCAACATCGTTACCGCAATACTCTTTCGCGTGGGAGAGCGAAAAACCGAAAGAGTCAGCAAAAATTTACGGTATAGGGTATTGGTTCAGCTGAAAGAGTCCGAAAAAAACGCCCCGACGGATAAAAAGCATACAGCTTATTTAAGCCGCAAGCTGCGAAAGGTCGGCAATATGATAGCCTTTGATAAAATGCTTGAGACGGAATATATAAACCACCCGCAGCAGATACGGAATTATCTGCACGGGCTTGACGGCGTTTTTATTTCGCTTATGGCGTACTACGCAAAGCGAAACAGAATAGAAGCCGCGTATTTCCCCTACATCATAAAGAAATACCGCGTAATTGCCTACCGCTCTTTTCCGAGCCTTGAGGGCGCGCTGCTTGGGCTTTTGCACGAGCCGAGCATATACTGCCGCGAAAACGCAATGCAGGCGCTTTACACCACGGGCGACGCCGGCTGTATTATGCGGGCGATTAAAATAATAGATAAAAGCGATATGTTTTTCCACGGCAAGCTGCTTTGCGACGGACTTTTGAACTTTGCTGGCAGCTCGCGGGTATTGAGCGAAAAAATAGTGGAAGCGTTCCCCTCCTTTTCGGTTGAAATGCGGGTGACCCTGCTTGACTACCTGCGTTTTTCAAGCGGCGAATACAGGGAATTTGCCCTGTCGCTTTTGCAAAACGCGGAATCGGACGACGAAATACGCTACGCCGCAATACGGTATCTCGGTAAATATCGGTTTGATAAAGCGTACGACATGCTTTGCATCCTTGCCGCGGAAAAATTCGGGCAAAAATGGCAGTATTCCGCCATTGCGTCCACGGCGCTCGGCTCTTACCCGGGGGACGGCACGGTACATATTTTAAAGAAAAATCTGTACAGCCGAAATTGGTATATACGGCTCAATTCCGCCGTAAGCCTTAAAAATCTCGGCATTACCTACCCCGAGCTTACCGATATTATCGACGGAAACGACCGCTACGCGTCTGAAATAACCCGCTACTGCCTGCAAAGAGAAGAAACGGATAAAAGGGAGGCGGTTCACACATGACGCAAGCAATAGATTTTTTTCTGAGGGCCGTGGGAGTATTCTTTATTATTTATATGATAGGGTATTCCACATTCCTCTTTTTATCGGTGTTAGTGGGCTCTTCCGAGCTTTATAAGACCCACCGCCGAAAGCGGCTTAAAAACTATTTCCCGAACGATTACTTTGTGCCCATTACCATTGTTGTGCCGGCGTATAATGAGGAAATAACCGTTGTGGAAACGGTAAGGTCGCTATTGGAGCTTGACTACCGCTCCTATGAAATAATCGTGGTGGACGACGGCTCACGCGACGACACCGCGCAAAAGGTAATAGACGCGTTTTCAATGCACCGCGTGTCACGCCCGATACGCCGACAAATTGAATGCCAACCCGAGGAATTTATTTTTGAAACAAGGGAGACCCGCGTGCCGCTTACGGTCATACGCAAGAAAAACGGCGGAAAAGCCGACGCGCTTAATATGGGCATAAACGCCGCCAATTACCCATATTTTATTTGTATGGACGCGGACTCGGTACTGCAATACGATTCGCTAAAAAATATATCGCAGCCCATTCTCGAAAAACCGAACGTTGTGGCGGTAGGCGGACTTATACGCTTATCAAACGACGTGGAATTGGAAAATTGCAGGGTAAAAAAATACCGATTGCCGAGAAATATTATCGCCTGTATGCAGGTGCTTGAATACGACCGCTCGTTTTTGGCGTCGCGAATAATGTTTGATAAATTCAACGGCTCGCTTATCATATCGGGCGCTTTCGGGCTTTTTAAAAAGGACGTGGTGATTGCCGCGGGCGGATATAACAACAAGACCATGGGCGAGGATATGGAGCTGGTGGTAAAGCTGCACGAATACTGCACCGTCAACAATATGAAATACAGTATCTGCTACGCTACCGACGCTATTTGCTGGACGCAAGCGCCCGAAAATTTGAGAGACCTTAAAAAGCAGCGCAAGCGCTGGCATCTCGGGCTGTTTCAAAGTATGGTAAAGCACCGAAAAATGCTTTTCAACCCTAAATTCGGCGCGGTAGGGTATGTTTCCTATCTGTATTTTTTAATTTATGAGCTGCTCTCGCCCTTTATTGAGATATTCGGGGTCTTCACCATGCTTTTGGCTTTTGTAATGGACCTTATAAACGTTCCGTTTATGATTCTGTTTTTCCTTATCTACGCGGTGTTCGGCAGCGTATTATCGTTAACGGCGTTTTTTTCAAGAATTTACACCTCGGACTTAAGGGTCACCTTTTCCGACGGTATGAAGGCATGCCTCCTCTGCATTTTTGAAATAACCTGCCTGCGGTTTATTTTAGCGTGGGTCAGGGCGACGGCATTTATCGGCTACCGCAAAAAGAAGCTACAGTGGGGTCGCATTGAGCGTAAAAAAATCAATTTTAAATAATTCGTTTAATAAAGGAGTAAAAAATTATGGAACTTAAGGATCTCAGAAACGCACTGTTCGGATTTAATAAAAACGATGTATGCGAGTATATTTCACAGCTTAACGCCATATACGAGCAAAAGGCGCAGGAGCAAAATAAAGAACAGGCGGAAGCCCTTAAGGAGCTGAACCTGAAGAACGAGGAGCTGAGCAACGCCGCAGCGCGCCTTAATCAGGAAAATACCGAGCTGCAAAGGAAAAACGACGAATTACAAAGCCGGATAAACTCGTTTGACCGCGAAACCGAGGAATTACACCGCCGAATAGCGCAGCTGCGCGTATCGCTCGTTTCTGTTTTAGAGGATTTCGACCGTCAGTTAAATATATCGGAAGATAAGTCCGAAAACCCGCAAGAGGAGCAAGGCAATGAAGCTCAGCCGTAAAGCGCGCAGGGCTGCCTGCCTTTTTGCCTGCCTACTCGCTTTAGCGGCTGTGTGTATGCCCGTCTCCGCCGCCGTATACACGGCGAAAGAGCCCACCGGCAGCGCCGATACGGTATATATAGCGGGCAATCCCGACCTTTTTCCGCTGGAATACTACAATCGGGAAACAAAAGCCTTTTGCGGAGTTATTCCCGATATGCTAAGCTCGGTCTCCGAAAAAACGGGCATTTCCTTTACCTATATTTCGGCGGCGCAGGGAAACAGTCAGGAAGAGGCGGCAAAAAACAATCAGGCGGAAATGCTTACCGCCGTACGCACAGGGCAGGACGACTATAAGGTGACCGAGCTGCTGCCGATTTTGGAGATCAACTCGGGCGGGAGCAGCGTCACCTATTGCGTCGGGTTTACCGAAATTGCACCGCCCGAGCTTGTGCAAACGCTGAAAAGCGCTTTTTCGGAAATATCCGAGCAGGAAAAAATGGGTCTTCTGCTTGCAAACTCCCGCCGCAACCCCGAGGTTAAAAGCAAAAGTCGCCTGATAAAAATAATACTTATAACCGCCGTTTCTTTATTTGCGGCGGCAGGCATTATCATCACCGTTATTGTATACAGAAAAAAGCGCCGCAGCAGCGACACGCAAATTGACGAACACACGGGCATAGGAAACGAAAAATACTATACCTACGCTTTTGAGCAGCTGCTCTCCCGCCAGTCAAAAAACCTGTACGCCCTTATTTATCTTGCGGCGGATATTGACGGATTGACCGCGAAATACGGCGAAAAAGCGATTGCCGAAACAGAGCGCTACGCCGCAGCGCACCTGAACGCCGCAATAGCCTCGGCGGAGTATTTAGCAAAAATAAGCGACGGTGTTTTTGCGCTGCTGATACAGGCGCTCACCGAGCAGGAGTGCGAGGACAAAACGCTTAATATTTTAAAAAGCCTTAACGGCTATATACAGGAGTTTTACCCCGATATGCCGAGCGTATTCAGGGCGGGCGTTTCGCGGCTGTGCGAACACCCCGATTGCAATGCCGAAACCGCGTTTTATAATGCAAAGCAGGGCTACCTTGCCGCTTTAAGGGACGGCGCACCCGTAAGTCTGACCCGCGAAACGCATTTAGCACAGAGCAAAAAGCAGGAGAAGCTGCGCAAGGCCCTTTCCAAAGCGGTAACGGACGGAGAATTTAGGGTGTATTTGCAGCTGATTACCGAAAACAAGGCGGGAAAGGTATGCGGGGCAGAGGTATTGTCTCGCTGGCAAAACAGCGAATACGGTATGCTGCGGCCGCATGAATATATTGAGCTTTTAAAGGAAACGGGGCAAATAATCGCCCACGATTACAAAATGTTTTCCGCCGCGTGCCGACAGCTTGAAGTATGGGAAAAATCGCCGTACGACCGACTGTTTTTAACCTGCAATTTCACAAGAATATCCTTAAGCCAAAACGACTTTTTCGACCGCATAACCGAAATATCTTCGGGTTTCAATTTCGGGCACGGCAGGCTTATTATGGAAGTAACCGAGGATTCAATTGCCGAAAATTCGGAAATTGTTTCGGAAAACATCCGTAAATGCCGCGAAATGGGCTTTAAAATCGCCATAGATGATATGGGAACAGGCTTCTCCGCCTTTGCCGATTTATACGATAATGAAATAGATCTTGTAAAGATAGACGGCGGGTTTATCGCCGCCTGTACCTCCCCGCGCAGAAAGACCATGCTTTCGGATATTATATCCCTTGTGCATCACTCCGGGGCGAAAATTCTCTGCGAAGGGGTAGAAACCCCCGAGCAGGTCGAATTTCTTAACGGAATGAACTGCGATATGATGCAGGGCTTCTATTTTTCCAAAATTCTCCCGCAGACAGAATGCGAAAAATTCCTCGGTCCGGAAAAAATTTGCGAAAGCTCCGTATTTTAAAATGCGCCGCCTTTGCCGCGCCGAAACGGCACGGCAAAGGCGGCGCAAGTGCTTTTTATCCTTATCTCGCAAAATTATAAAGAAACTCAAAATAAAAGTATTGACAAGTCGCTCAGTCTTTGGTATAATAATCAGGCGCGGTAAAATCGGCGCGTATATAAATGCGAGTGTGCTGGAATAGGCAGACAGGCACGTTTGAGGGGCGTGTGTCAATGACGTACGAGTTCAAGTCTCGTCACTCGCACCATCTTTGTTTCACAATATGGAACACATAGGAAAACCCTTGAATAATCAAGGGTTTTTCGTGTTTTTGAGTTTCTTTAATGTTTATTGTCCTACGGCAAACATTAGTCCGTTTCCGCACCCGCGGCAGGCTCGAACTCACAAACACATAAAAAATCCCTGACAGCGCGGAAAAACCGTTTCCTTATCACTTAAAACGCAAAAGTGATCGGAAGCGGTTATTTTTTGCATATTCGAAAGGTGATTTTATGAACAAAAATGAACAGACTAACCCCTTGGTGCAAAACATTAAAAAAATTTCTTTATCTTTAATTGATGATTTTCCGAACCACCCGTATCATATCATTGATGATGAAAGCATGGCGGAGCTAACGGAAAGCATAAGAAAAAACGGTCTTATCTCCCCTGTAATCGTCAGAGAAAAAGATGGCGGCAGGTATGAGCTTATTTCCGGTCACCGCAGAAAATACGCTGCAATATAATATCTGCTACCGACGACGAAGCAACAATTATAATGGTGGACAGCAATTGTAAGCGGCAAAAGCTGTTGCCGAGTGAGAAAGCCTTTGCATATAA